>JAICLG010000188.1 GCA_025927515.1 Hyphomicrobium sp. | reverse complement strand
GGGGTGCCAATGGGCATTGTTCCTTCGCAACCACGATGAACTGACGCTCGAAATGGTGACCGCGGAGGAACGCGACTATCTCTGGAGAACTTACGCGGTCGATCCGCGCGCGCGCATCAATCTCGGTATTCGCCGCAGGCTTGCCGGACTGATGGACAACGACCGGCGCAAGATCGAGTTGATGAACATTCTCTTGCTTTCGATGCCCGGCACTCCGGTACTCTACTACGGCGATGAAATCGGCATGGGGGACAACTTCTATCTCGGTGACCGCGACGGCGTCCGGACGCCGATGCAATGGTCTATCGATCGCAACGCCGGATTCTCTCGCTGCGATCCGCAGCGCCTCTATCTGCCCGTATTGATGGATCCTGTTTACGGTTATCAAGCCGTGAACGTCGAAAGCCAGCAATCCGATGTCTCGTCTCTACTGAATTGGACAAGGCGGATGATCGGCGTTCGCAAGGCGCGCCGTTCGTTCGGTCGCGGTAAGCTGACGTTCCTCTATCCCCGCAACCGCCGCATCCTTGCATTCCTGCGGGAATTCGAGAATGAGCGCATTCTCTGTGTCGCCAATCTCAGCCGGTCGGCACAGGCCGCGGAACTCGATCTGCAAGAGTTTCGTGGCTCCGTTCCGATCGAATTGACTGACGGTTCTGCGTTTCCGCCGATCGGCAACTCTCCGTACATGCTGACACTGCCTGCATACGGATACTTCTGGTTTCTGCTGGCCGAGGCTGCAGAGCTTGCACCTTGGACCACTCCCTCACCGGAACCGTTGCCGCAGCTGGAAACCCTCGTGATGAGTAACGGCTGGGCTAGCATCCTCTCCGGGCGGGAGGGGCAATATCTGTCCAATCAGGTTCTGAAGCGTTTTCTTCCGCGACAGAGATGGTTTTCGGCCAAGAACGAAGAGCTTGATCAGGTCAGCATCGAGTCGCTCGTCAATATCGGTCAAACCGGCGAGCATATGGCGGCCGTCGTTCGCGTCCGTTTCAAGAGCGGGAGCGAACAATGCTATCTGATGCCGATGTCTCTGCTGCCTGGCCGCAGGGTGACGACCCCCGATGAACCGATGCGGCCCTATGCATTGGCGATGGTGCGCCGGGGAGCGCAAATGGCGCTGCTCGCCGATGCCGTTCACAATGCGGATTTTGCGCAGCTGGTCGTCGACCATCTTAGAAATTGCGTCGAAGTGCAGGGCAACGAAGGCAATCTCGTCTTCAACGGATCTGCGGCTCTCGCAGAGTGTCCAGCCACGGAAGATACCATCAAGTTCGTCGGCGCGGAGCAGAGCAACGTCTCCGTCATTGTCGGCGATTGCGTCATTCTCAAATATTATCGCAAGTTCGATGCTGGCGTGCAGCCTGACGCCGAAGTCTCGGAATTCCTTGCGGGGCAGGGGTTCTCACATACGCCGAGGTTCCTGGGGAAGGTCGACTGGAGAAGCAAACACGGCGAGGCCTTCACGATTGCGACGGCGTTTGAATACGTCAGCAATCAAGGCGACGCATGGCGGGGCGTTACCGAAGGGCTTACCCGGATCATCGAAGATTATGCGCTGAGCACAGGCGAGGTTGAGGCGCCCCTGCTCACGTTCCCCACCGATATCGGATCCTTGCTTGGAGAGCGCACGGCGCAAATGCACGCCGCGTTTGCAGCGCCCACGTCAGATGAAGCCTTCAAGAGAGAAGCGATAACGGCGGGTGACATCGCCCAATGGGTTCACGATGTCCGCGAGGAAGCGCACGCTACATTCGCGGCCTTACACAAGGCTGCATCCGACCCCGCGGGGGGTAGCATCAACGATTGCATCCAACTCATCCTTTCCCAGGAATCGTCCATCGGCGAATTGCTCGACGGATGCGCGTCGATCAAGCCATCAGGTCTCAAGACGCGCATTCACGGCGACTATCATCTTGGCCAGCTTTTGATCGTCCAGAACGATCTGATGATCATCGATTTCGAGGGCGAGCCGGCCCGGCCGCTTGCCGAGCGGCGCACGAAGACGACGCCGCTAGCCGACCTCGCAGGCATGTTGAGGTCATTGGACTACGCGGCATGGGCTGCGGTGGATCGTGTCAACGAGCGCGGCCTCGTTCCGCCGGAACGCGCCCGCGAATTGGCGTTCGCATGGCGCGACCGCGCGGTGAAGGATTGCCGAAATGCTTGTCTTGCGGAGGCGAAAAATATCCCGAGCTATCCTCAGGATCCAGCTACCTCGAAAGCTTTGCTGAGACTTTTTCTGCTCCGGAAGGCTTTCTATGAAACGCAGTATGAACTCGCGAGCCGGCCGGCCTGGCTGTCAATTCCGGTGCGCGGCATTATCGATTTGCTAGCCCGAATTGCGGGAGAAAAATGAGCAGCTCTGCAATGAGGAAGGGCATCCAGAATGATGCCATCGAGCTCATCGTCACGGGTCGGCACCGAGATCCATTCTCTATCCTCGGTCCGCATCGTGGTGATAGCGGCAACATAGTTGTCCGTGCCTTCCATCCTGACGCGACGAAGGCGGAGCTGATCACGCGCACCGAGGGGACGATCATTGCGCCCATGGAGCTGATCGATCCGAGAGGTTTTTTCGCTGGCGCCGTAATGGCAGGCCTTGATGATGGGTATCGCTTGCGCTTCTCGAACGCGGACGCCTCTTGGGAAGCAGAAGACCCGTACCGATTTCCGTCCCTCCTAGGTGAACTTGATCTTTATTTGCTGGCCGAAGGCCGTCACAGGCGCGCCTATGAAAAACTCGGCGCCCATGTATGCGAACAGTTGGGCGTGCGTGGTGCTCACTTCGCAGTGTGGGCGCCTAACGCAGAACGCGTGAGCGTGATTGGCGACTTCAACAACTGGGATGGCCGCCGCCATCCGATGCGGCGACATCCCGGAGTCGGGATATACGAAATTTTCATTCCAGATGTTGGGGAGGGTGCCCTCTACAAGTATGAGCTGCTGGACGCTCATGGTCATCTGCTGCCTGCGAAATCCGACCCTTACGGCCAAGCGCACGAGGCGCCTCCGCAGACGGCCTCTCGCGTACCGAGTGCGAGGGCAATCAGCTGGAATGATGCGCAATGGATGGAATGGCGGCAGGGTCGAAACGCGCGAACCGCACCGATTTCCATTTACGAGGTGCACCTGGGTTCGTGGCGCAGAGGGGCGGACAATACGCTGCTCAGCTACGAGAGGATCGCCGACGAACTCATTCCCTATGTCCTGGATCTCGGCTTCACTCACATCGAACTGCTGCCGATATCGGAGCATCCCTTCGGCGGATCATGGGGATACCAGCCGATCGGACTTTTTGCGCCGACCGCTCGGTTCGGAACGCCCGAAGAATTCGAGCAGTTCGTCAATCGCTTTCATGAGGCGGGTATCGGGGTCATTCTGGATTGGGTTCCGGCGCATTTTCCGTCCGACCCTCATGGTCTCGTTCGCTTTGATGGAACGGCGCTTTACGAGCACGAGGATCCACGCAAGGGCTTTCACAAAGACTGGAACACACTGATTTATAACTACGGTCGGCAGGAAGTCGCAAACTTCCTGGAATCGAACGCCGCCTTTTGGTTCGACCGCTACCACGTCGATGGTCTGCGGGTCGATGCCGTCGCATCGATGCTCTATCTCGATTACAGCCGAAAGCCCGGAGAATGGGTTCCGAATATCCATAATGGCCGCGAAAACCTGGAAGCGGTTTCGTTTCTGAAAAATATGAATGGCGGAGTCCGTGATGGCTTCCCTGGCGCGATCACCATCGCCGAAGAATCGACCGCTTGGCCGGGCGTTTCTCGTCCTGTTGCGGATGGCGGACTGGGCTTCAATTACAAATGGAATATGGGATGGATGCACGACACACTGCAATACATCTCGCTCGATCCGATTCATCGCCGGTATCACCACAATGAACTGACGTTCGGCCTTATCTACGCATGGGACGAAAATTTCATTCTCCCGATCAGCCACGACGAGGTCGTGCACGGCAAAAAATCCCTCATCGGGCGGATGCCGGGCGATCGCTGGCAGCAGTTTGCGAACCTTCGTGCATATCTTTCATTCATGTGGACGCATCCCGGTAAGAAGCTGCTGTTCATGGGCTGCGAATTTGCTCAGAATCACGAGTGGTCGCACGATCGAGCGCTTGATTGGCATCTTCTGGCCGATGAAAGCCATCGTGGCATACAAGTGCTGGTACGGGACCTCAATACTCTTTACCGCGAATACCCGTCCCTTCACGTCAAGGATTGTGAAGCCTCGGGATTTCAATGGATCGACGGCGGAAACGATCGAGACAGCGTGCTGAGTTATCTTCGTCTCGGTTATGAGCATGATCGACCGGCGCTTGTGGTTTGCAATTTCACGCCCGTCGTCCGTCACGACTATATGATCGGGGTGCCGCACGCGGGCCGGTGGCTCGAACGCTTCAATTCGGATTCGGCTCGCTACGGCGGGTCCGACGTCGGGAATGGCGGTGAGAATTACACCGAGCAGCAGTCCCATCATGGCCATGCGCAAGCTTTGCGGCTGACGTTACCGCCGCTTGGCGTCCTCGTCTTTATTCTCGACCAAGCGGAAGGACAGCGCATTTGAGCCGATCTCGATACCGCGTTCAAACTGGATCTCCTGCATTTCTTGGCGCCAACGCAGATTCCCGTGGCGTAAATTTTGCGCTTTATTCTGCGAACGCGTCGCGCGTCGAGCTTTGCCTTTTTGCGGCCGACGGCCAACAGGAGACGGCGCGCATACCGATGCCGGAGTTCACCGATGAAGTCTGGCATGGCTACATACCGGGCCTCAAACCGGGGCAGCTCTATGGCTATCGGGTTCATGGCCCATATAGCCCTACGGAGGGGCATCGCTTCAATCCCCATAAGCTCCTCGTCGACCCCTATGCGCGCGAGCTTCGTGGTGACGTTCGATGGAACGATGCGCACTTTGGCTATGTCGTCGGCGGCGATGACATCGTCATGGACGAGCGCGACAGTGCGGCGTTCACGCCGAAATGCGTCGTCGGCCCGCGGCCGAGGCTGCGATGGAAACCTAGTCTGCCGTTCTCGAAACGCTTCAAACCGCGCGCGTGGGATCAGACGATCATCTATGAAGCGCACGTTAAAGGCTTTACAAAACTTCATCCCGACATTCCGGAGGACATTCGCGGTACTTTCGCCGCGCTAGGACATCCAAGAGCTATCGATTATCTGGTCAGTCTCGGAATCACAGCAGTCGAGCTGCTTCCGGTCCAATGCTTTTTTGACGACCGCTACCTCGTCGAAAAAAAGCTCAAGAACTATTGGGGCTACAGCACCCTTTGCTATTTTGCTCCAGCAGCACGCTATCTAAGCAGCGGTGATAGCGATGAAATCCGCGTCGCGGTCGAGGCCCTACATGCGGCTGGCATCGAGGTCATCCTCGACGTCGTCTATAATCATACGTGCGAGGGCAACCACCTCGGTCCCACCATCTCGTTCCGCGGGATTGACAACGCGTCCTACTACAAGCTCGCGGATGATCCGCGCTTCTATTACGATACAACGGGATGCGGAAACACGCTCAACCTCGGTAATCCGCGCGTGCTGGAACTCGCGACTAGCAGCCTTCGGTATTGGGTCGAGCAATACGCGATCGATGGCTTCCGTTTCGATCTCGCGACCTCGCTCGCTCGCGATGATCGCTCGTTCAGTCCTGATAGCTCATTCCTTTCGGCAGTCCGGCAAGACCCCGTGCTTTCCAGGGTCAAGCTGATTGCGGAATCGTGGGACCTTGGAGAAGGCTCCTACCAGGTCGGTAATTTTCCGCCAGGATGGGCTGAGTGGAACGGGCGTTATCGTGACGACGTTCGCTCATTCTGGCTTGGTACGGACGGCGTGGCGTCGGCAGTATCGGGTGGCCTCCTTGGATCGGCCGACCTCTTCGATCGGCGCGGACGAAAACCGTGGG
>JAICLG010000360.1 GCA_025927515.1 Hyphomicrobium sp. | reverse complement strand
TGGCTTGACCGAGTTCGTGTAGAAGTTGAAAACTTTGCCGTTGAAATAGTATTGTACTACCGGTGGCGCTGCGAACGTCCCCGAACAGTGAGGATAGCACGTGTTGTTTTCTATGATTCCGGCGCAGTGATTTTTTGGACAGCCGTTCTTGTACAATTCCGCGCACCCTGCCGCACAAGGGTCGCTCTGAGCGTAGGCTGCCGAAGTGAGGCCCGCCAAGGCGAAAGCTAGAAGTCCAAATCTGGCAACGAACATAGCCCACTCCCCCAAAAGGCCCCAAGTTATTTTGACGAGCGTTTTTCAGTTTCGTCAAGCAAAAGTTGTTCGAAAATTCTAAGTTCGTACTGCGAAAAGCGAACAAGCTGCTGAACCGGCTGCGCTTCCCTAATCTGATTTGCCTCCGCGCTGATTTTCCGAATTCCTGTCAAGCCCTCTTCCGAAAAATATTTCGCTTTTCCAGAAACAGAATTCGGCATATGGTCCGCCCCGTCCCGCGCCCACAAGAGGGGCGCTTCGCGATCGTCAGGAACGTTGGGAGCGGGATGCGATGGACGTTTTGGCGCGTTTGACGAACGCGGCCAAAGCGGACGGCGAAATCGCGTGGTCCTGATCTCCCGACGCTGGGATCAAGCGCTGCGAGACGTTGCGCGGCGCGACGGAGGCTAACAAGCCCGGCACTCCGGGGAGAGCGCGTATAAGCCGTAACACCATTGCGCAGGGAATGCCGGTTGTTCCGGCCTTGCCTGTGGTGACTGCCGCCTGCGTTTTTTGTTGCAGGCGGGCCATGGGTGCGGCCAGCATCCGGCATTCCCTGCGCCCTTCTTCTCTTCGAGGGCGCCGAGCGACGCATCACTCGGGCATGAACGTGCCGCGGGAACGCGGAGTCACATCACCTCCGCTGTCATTCCCCGCCAAAGCAGGAAATCCAGTATTCCAGAGACGTCTCGGCGTGAGCACTGCCGCCTCTGGAATGCTGGGTCGCCCGGTCAAGCCGGGCGATGACACCGAAGTTGTGTTTGGCGATCAGAAAAACAGCGGGCCATGTTGATTATCCCACAACCGCATCGATCCCGCCGGTTCGGCTGTCCTCATCGCCATTGTCTAAGTCGCCGCGCGGTCATGGCCGTTGGCGAGCTTGCCATTGGCATGGCCATTGAGACGCTTGCTGCCGGCCTTCGAATGACCGTTGAGCTTCTTCAGCTTCTCCTTGGCCCTGGCGAGTTTCTCTGCGAGGCGGATCGCCTTGCGCTCGGCCTTTTCCCGTTCGCGCTGGCGCTCGGCTTTCGCCTCGGCGCGCTTTTTCTTGCGCTTCTTCTCGCAGGCCTCGCATTTGCAGCCGATCGGCTTCAGGTAGGCCTTGAAGTAATCGGTGCCGTAATCGTAATTGATCTCCTCGCCCGGCTCGATGTTCTTGATGGCGCGGATATAGACCCTGCGCTTGCGCGGGCGCACGTCGCTTTCCGCATTCGGCTTGCAGGCGTGGTTGATGTAGCGGGCGACGTTCTTGCGGACCGACCCGTCGATGGTCCAGCGGTTGGTGAGCTCGAACAGATATTTGTTCTCGATCTCGTCGTCTTTTTTCTTCTTCGAATCCAGAAGCGGCCCGAAATAGCGGATGATCCGGGTGCCTTTCTTGATCGGCTTGGTGGCGAAGAGGCCGAGTCCGGTTTTGGAGCGGCCGATGCGGTAAGGTTTGTTTGGGGAAAGTTCAGGCATGATATTCTTGTGAACGAAGGTCGCGGTGGTTCTAGAACGTTTCAACGCCGATGTCAGTCCTTTTGCACCAGACGCGCCGACCTTCCCCAGCTTGTCGCATCGAGTGTCTCCCCGGTTCCCCCCACGCTTCCCCGGCGGCTGCTGGCAAGACCGTGGCTCTGCTCCGACGTCGATAAGCCATGGCCGCTTGCAACGATGGAGCGGATTGACAGCGGGGATTTGGAGGAGCCTCTTAACCGCCAACAAAACATGCATGTTCCGGCCCTGGGAGGAACGTATGGGTGAGTATTTCGCGGGCGCCGTCACCGACTACGCCGATGGCGATCGCAAGGTGATCGATTGCGGCGAGTTCGAGGTCGGCGTCTTCAGGGTCGGCGACGAATTTTTTGCCTGGCACAACCGCTGCGCCCATCGCGCCGGGCCGGTGTGCCAGGGCCGCATCATGAAGCGCGTGATCGAGCCGGTTTCCGATGATCGCACGACACGCACGCTGGAATATGACGCCACGGAAACCAACATCGTCTGCCCCTGGCACGGCTACGAGTTCAGCATCAGGACCGGCTACCACCAGGCTTCCAGCCGCTTTCGATTGCGCAAGGCGGAATTCACGATCCGCGAGGGCGAGATCTATGTTCGGACCTGAACGCGATCGCCAGAATGATTCCCATGGCTGGATCGACCGCATGGCCCCGGAGTTACTGCGCGCTTCACGCGAGCTGGTCGAGAGCGGCGAAGCGGCGCGCGTCTCGGATGAAGCCGTGGCACAGATCCTGACGGCGGCGATCCGTCTCTATGTCGCGAAATCGGACGGCGAGGA
>JAICLG010000304.1 GCA_025927515.1 Hyphomicrobium sp. | reverse complement strand
CGGGGTGACGTCGAGATGACTTCTGAAACGTGCTTACCGCGTGACTTCCCAGGTCGTTTCGATTTCGCCGGTTTCCTTGTTCTTCGTGTCTTTCAGTGAAATGCCCATCTTGGCGAGTTCGTCGCGGATGCGGTCCGACTCTGCGAAGTCCTTGCGCTTGCGGGCCTCGAGACGGGCGGTGATCAGCGGAATGACGGTCGAAGCAATCGACTGCGCCGTCTCTGCCGTGCGCTCGTTGGCCTTTCTCAGCGTCGTACCGTCCAATCCTAGAAAGCCCAGCGCCGCGCCAAGATTTTTGACATCCTTGGCTGATGCGAGACCATGAAGCTCAGCGATTGCCTTCGGCGTGTTGAGATCGTCCTCCAAGGCGTCCAATACTTCACGTGAGATGCTCGTGCGGTCGGTCGTATCGAGGCCATCCAGCGCGAACCATCCGGCGAGAATTTTTCGGCTTTCTTCCAGACCCTTCTTCGTCCAGTCGATGGGCTGGCGATAATGCGTTCGGAGCATATTCAGGCGCAGCACCTCACCTGGCCAACCATCTGCCAACAGCTGATTGATCGTGATGAAGTTGCCGAGGCTCTTCGACATCTTCTCGCCTTCGACCTGCAGGAAGCCGTTGTGCATCCAGACGTTGGCCATGACGGACGTGCCGTGAGCGCAGCGCGATTGCGCGATCTCATTCTCGTGGTGCGGAAACGTCAGGTCGATGCCGCCACCGTGAATGTCGAACACCGGCCCGAGCAACGCTCCCGCCATCGCCGAGCATTCGATATGCCAGCCGGGCCGACCGGGCGTAGCGATGCCAGCCGGTGACGGCCACGCAGGTTCGCCGGGCTTCGAAGGCTTCCAGAGCACGAAATCCATCGGCCCTTTCTTGTAAGGCGCAACCTCGACGCGGGCTCCCGCTTCCATCTCGTCGAGCGAGCGGTTCGAGAGGCGGCCGTAGTCGGGCATCGATGAAACATCGAACAGCACGTGATCTTCCGCGACGTAAGCGTTGCCGCGCTCGACAAGCGTTTCGATCAGCGAGACCATCGTCTCGCGGCCGTCATCACGGCGGATGTATTCGGTGGCGCGCGGCTCGTACGTCGGCAACAGGACGCCGAGCGCCGCGATGTCCGCGTGGAACTGCTTCTCGGTCGCTTCCGTAACCTTGCGGATCGCTTCGTTCAGCGGCACGTCCGGATAGTCACGCGCCGCCCGCGCGTTGATCTTGTCGTCAACGTCGGTGATGTTGCGGACGTAGGTGACGTGCTCCGGCCCGTAGATGTGGCGCAGCAGCCGGAACAGCACGTCGAAGACGATGACGGGCCGCGCGTTGCCGATATGGGCGTAGTCGTAGACGGTCGGTCCGCAGACGTACATGCGGACGTTTTTAGGATCGATGGGCTCGAATTCGGCCTTCTGCCGTGTCAGAGTATTGTAAAGCTTCAGCGCCAATCTCGGCCTCTTGCGTCGTTTCCATGTGCGTCAGACCGCGCCGGGCGGCCCAAACCTAATTATGGCACATGGGGCTGATACGGGGATAACTTCTGGCCTGCGCTTAGCGAGTTGCCTTCCTCGCCGTCAAGTTTTTGAACAGGCTTACGAAAACGGTGCGGTCGCAATTGCTCCGCATTGACCCGCTAGCAAATCGCTGCTTTAGGCTTCCAAAGCGTCCCGGGTCTCGATTACGCAACGCCAAATATCACGGGCTTGGGCGCGTTTCAGCTATGCGTAGATTCGATAAGCGGGTTCGAGAGGCTGGTGTGAGCCGAGCGGCATCAATCGGAAATATCGTTCGCCGTCTTGTGCTTGCATTGGCGGCCGCCGCGCTGGCGTTCATCGTCGTTCCTGAGGTTGCCTCTGCACAGAGTTGGTGGCCTTTTGGCGGCGGCGACGAGGAGCCGGATCGCCCCCCCGTACCGCGCGAACCCGTTTACCGGCAGCCGGACGCCGTTCCCGCCCCGCCTCCGCAGCAACAGCCCCCTCCGCCGATGGCACCGGCGGCTCCCGGTGCGCCTCCAGCGCCCGCGCGGCCTGGAACTCCGCCGCCGCCTTCCTCGGCCGGCAACACGAACTGGTCGCAGAAGAATCCCATCTGCTACCAGCTCGAGCAGCGCCTCGTTCAGGAAGGGCAGAAGAACGGCCAGTCGCGCGCCGAGCTTCCGCACATCGAGGACCAGATCCGGCAGCTTGAACGCACCGTCGACAACGGCGAGTCGCAACTCGACCGTGGCTGCTACGACTATTTCCTGTTCACGAAATCGCTGCGCAACTCGCCGAAGTGCAAGGACCTCTCGCGACAGGTCGACGATTCGAAGCGGCGGCTCGCTGATCTCGACGCGCGCCGTCAGGACATTCTCGGATCGTCCGGGCATTCGTATCAGGACGACATCATTCGCGAACTCGCGCGCAACAATTGCGGCGCCAATTATGTCGACATGGCGCGCCGGCGCAGCGACGGCATGTGGGAAGACGAAGAATCGAGCGGCGGCAGCACCTGGTCGCCGCGCGCGACGAACGGCGCTCAGACGTATCGCACGATCTGCGTCCGCCTCTGCGACGGATATTATTTTCCAATGAGCTTCTCGACGTTGCCGAGCCACTTCTCCGAAGACGCCGACGCGTGTTCATCGAAGTGCGCGGCTCCTGCCGAGTTGTACTACTATCCAAACCCCGGAGGGTCAGTCGATCAGGCTGTCGGCTTCAAAAACCAGGACCCGTACACGAAGCTGAAGTTCGCGTTCCGCTATCGCAAAGAGGTCGTCAACGGGTGTTCGTGCAAGCAGGCCGATTACGTCCCGGCCGACGGCAGCGCGCCGAAGAAAGCCGAGAACAGCACTCCGGCTCCCGCGGATTCCGGACTGGCATCGAAGCACGCGCAGGCACAAGACGCCGCGACAGCTGCCGCGCAAGCGCTTGCCGCACCGCAACCGGCGGCGGCTCCTCCTGCTGCTGCGCAGCCCGCGCCGAGTGACGGCGGCTGGCAGACCGAGGCGCAGCATTAAAAACGCCATCGGCCGCCTGCTCGGGCTTACGAGACAGGTATCGTCGCCGCTTCGAGTTTCTTTCGGCTTAGGCGCGCTTGCCTTCGAGGCGCGCGAGCACACGGTCGCGGCCCATCAACGGCAGAAGGGCCTTCAACTCGGGACCGGACTCGCGTCCCGTCAGCGCGAGCCGTAGCGGATGAAACAGCGCACGCCCTTTCGCGCCTGTGCGCGATTTGACGGCGGCCGTCCATTGCGACCACGTATCTTCGTTCCAGGGGTTGGGCGGCAGAACGGTTGCGGCGGCGACGGTCATCTTCGAGTCTTCGATCAGAGGCTCAATGTCACCGGCGACGACAGTCCACCACGTGCGCGCGTCCGCGAGGACCTCGAGATTGCCGCGGACGGCATTCCAAAAGTCCTCGCCACCTTCGATCCCAAGATTCCGAAGCCGGTCCGTCACGTCAGCGTAGTCGAGCATTTGAAGGAGCTTGCCGTTCAAGGTTTTCAGCTCTTCCAGGTCTAAGCGGCCCGGCGCAGTCGAGATCTTTTCG
>JAICLG010000055.1 GCA_025927515.1 Hyphomicrobium sp. | reverse complement strand
CGAGAACAAGTCGATGTCGGACGCGGACGACGCCTTCGTCGCCCGCCAGGATATCTGGACACGCTTTTCCGGGCTCCAGGATGACGTGCTGCAGGGCTATCTTCGGGCGCAGTCGCCGCAAATCGCAGCCTATTGCCTTGATCGTCTCGGAAGCGAGCGGGCGTCGAGCGTTCTCAAGACTTTCCCAGCGCCTGAGCGCAACGAACTGATGAATCGAATTCTTGGTCTCGGACAGGTCGCACCGCAAATCATCGAGGCGCTCGAATCTTCGCTCTACGAAGAACTATTCGACAATGATCGCCGCTCTGCGGATAAGCACATTACGATGGCCGGCATCCTGAACAACATGGAAAAGGATGAATCGGCCGAGGTGCTTCAGTACTTGGCGACGATCAAGCCGAAGGATGCCGAAGCGATCCGCAAGATGCTGTTCAAGTTCGAAGATCTGCTCAAGCTTCCGGCGAGAGCGATGACCGTGCTGATGGATGGCATCCCGGTAGAGCGCACGGTCATCGCTCTGCAGGGCACTGATGCGGAATTGCAAGGCAAGGTTCTCGCTGCTCTCTCGCCGCGCGCGCGCCGCATGGCGGAAGCAGAACTTCAAAGCCCAGCCAATGTGGCGGCGCGTGATATCGCCGAGGCGCGACGCTCGATTGTCGATTCGGTGTTGCGCCTGTCAGCCGAAGGCACGATCGAAATTCCGAGCCAAGCTGCCTAGTTCGCGCGGCCTCCGAGGTCTTTAATGTCCGAACAGGATCAACACAGCCGGACGGAAGAGGCGACAGACAAGCGGCTGACCGACGCGCGGGGCGACGGCAATGTTCCAACGTCGCGCGAGGTTCCGAATTTTGCGTATCTGTTGGCATCGCTGCTTGTCATTGCCGTTCTAGGACAAGCGTTCGCATACCATCTTAGTAGCATGTTGGTCGGACTTCTTTCGAACGTCGGATCGATTCATCTCGAAAACGGCGGCGACGTGATGCTGCTGTTCGACGTCGTCGGAAGCAACGCCGCAACCGTCACTGCACCGATCATCCTGGCCTTCGCTGCTGCCGGCGTGATCGCCTCCGTTTTGCAAAATCCTCCCGTCCCCGTGTTCAAGCGCGTCATGCCGGACATTTCTCGTCTCTCCCCTTCAAAGGGATTGAAACGCATTTTCAGCCTGTCGGGATTTGTCGAATTTCTGAAGCTGACGCTGCGATTGATCATCGTTGCCATCACCAGCGTCGCCATCCTCATGTACATGTGGCACGACTTCACCAATTCGATCTGGAATGATCCAACGGCAGTGTTGGCGCTGTCGCAAAAAAGCGTCGTTGCGCTGCTGACGGCGCTGGCACTTCTATCATTCACGCTGTTGATTTTCGATCTGCCTGTCGCACACGTCCTATGGCGGCGCTCGTTGCGCATGGCTCCGCAGGAAATTAAGGACGAGCGGCGCCAGATGGAAGGCGATCCTCACATGAAGGCTCGCCGTCGCTCAATCGCCCGGTCACGTGTGCGCCGCCGGATGCTCAAGGATGTACCGCGGGCGACCGTCGTCATCGCCAATCCCACGCACTTTTCTGTTGCGTTGCGCTACGTGCGGTCGGAAGGCGGCGCGCCCCGAATTGTCGCCAAGGGTCAGGATCTCATCGCCCTCTCGATCCGCAGGATCGCAGAAGAAAATGGCATCCCGATCATCGAAGACAAGGCTCTTGCAAGGTCCCTCTATGCAAAAGTGGAGGTGGACCAAATGATCCCTGTAGAGTTCTACAGGGCGATCGCCGAAATACTGATCCGTCTGCAGGCGCGGCGGAATCGTAGAAGCCAAGTCCGCGCCTGAGAGGACGTTACTCGATGCAAGTGTGTCGAACCGATCATTCCCACGAACGCGAAAAAATTCTCGGCGAGAGCATCCGGACCGTCGCGGCGGACCTCCGCCTGATTGATCTGCCCGACATCGTGACCTACCTGAAATCCGGCCAGATCGGCAGCGTCGGTGCACTCGTCCAGGCCTCGATCGAGCTTTCGTTTAAACCGGAAACGCTGATGTTCGGGCACTCAGGCGACGTTTATCTCGATTGGGGCACCGTGCCGAGCGTGTCCTTTGATATGGAATTCCATCATCAGGCCATTCACGTCTATTTCCGCCTCCTGCTCGACGCGGAAGAGGCCGGGGTCGAGATCACCTATATCTCGTTCGAGGGAGATACGCTCGGACCAGAGCATAACACAACGCGCCTGCATCGCGCCTTAGGCGAAGCGCGCCTCAATTAGGGGAAAGCCAGAAACGCCTTTGTTGATCCTCGAAAAAAAGCGGCGCGATCCGCCAGTTGTCCAGTCCGACGCAAGCGACGGCAGGCAAACAGGGGATAGCCAAATCGAGGACTCGCCATGCAGCCCCTGCAACTCTTTGACCTGGCATTTCGCCAAAACGAGTGGCTTGCTCAGCGTCAATCGGTGATTTCCGAGAATGTCGCGAACGCCAATACGCCTGGTTACATGGCGAAAGACGTCGAAAGCTTCGAGGACGTGATGCGCCGCTCCGTTTCGATGGCGACGACGAATCCGGAACATCTGACAGGTCCCGACGACGGCAAGATACCTGAAAACGAGAACGATCCCGACAAAGCGGAAGTGCTGGTGTCCGGCAACGACGTCAGCCTCGCACAAGAGTTCCTCAAATCGAATGAGGTGATGCAGAATTATTCGATGAACACGCAGATCCTCAAAACATTCAGCAACATGCTGCTATCGGTCACAAAGGGCTAGAGATGAGCGATCCACTCATAGCATCGCAGAAATCTGCGGCAGCTGGCCTCTTTGCGCAGTCGGCGCGCATGCGGGTCGTTTCAGAAAACATCGCGAACGCCTCGAGCACAGGCAAGACCCCTGGTTCCGATCCCTATCAACGAAAGACCATCAGCTTCGATAGCGTCATGGACGATAACTCGGGCGTCGATTTGGTCCAGGTGGATCAGATCGCGCGCGATGAAACGCCGTACGAAACGCAATACCTGCCGGGTAATCCCGCTGCGGACGACAAGGGCATGGTCAAGATGCCCAACGTCAACATGCTGGTTGAGCTTGCGGATATGCGTGAAGCATCACGCTCCTACACCGCGAATACGCAAGTCATCAAACAGGTCCGCGAACTCGTCTCGATGACCATCGATCTTATGAGGCCGTCATGAGCTTGGCGATCGCGATGTTGTCTCCTGATGTCGATCGCGTCACCGGCTCGAGCGCGGCGGGTGCACCTGCCATCGCGCCGGCTGCCTCTGCGGCTGCTTCGGCCGCGGCGAACGCCGCTCCGCAAGCCGACTTCGCTCAGACGCTCGCGACGATGGCGGCGGACGCCATCTCGACGATCAAAGCCGGCGAGACGACGGCGACCGCAGGAATGAAGGGACAGGCCTCACTGCAGCAGGTCGTGCAAGCCGTGATGATGGCGCAACAAACACTTCAGACAGTGGTGGCGGTCCGCGACAAGGTCGTGAGCGCTTATCAGGAAATCAGCCGGATGCAGATTTGAGGTCGTGAATCATGAGAGCGCTATCGATTGCCGCAACGGGCATGTCGGCACAGCAGACGAACGTCGAGGTCATCGCGAATAACGTCGCAAACATCAACACGACGGGCTTTAAGCGCGCCCGCGCCGAATTCACAGATCTTCTTTATCAGACGAACCGCGAAGCGGGTACGGTTGCCCGCGACGATGACGATACGTTCGTACCGGAAGGCAATCAGCTCGGTCTCGGCGTCCGCACCGTTGCGATACGCCATCTCTCGATGCAAGGCGCCCTGTCGCCGACGAGCAATAAATTCGACGTCGCGCTGGACGGTAACGGCTGGTTCCAGATTCAGGGCGAGAACAACGAAATCCTTTATACGCGGGACGGCGCTTTCAATAAGAGCGCGAACGGTCAGCTGATTACGCTTGATGGCAATCTGGTCATTCCGAACATCACCGTTCCGAGCACCGCAACCGATGTCCAGATCAACGCCGCCGGCCAGGTTTATGCGACCATCGGCGCAACGGGCCAGCAGCAGCTTCTTGGTCAGCTGTCGATCGCCAACTTCGCTAACGAAACAGGCCTTGACGCGCTGGGGGGCAATCTTTTCCGCGAAACGGAAGCATCCGGTCAGCCGATCATCGGCAACCCAGGTGATCCCGGCTACGCCAAAATCCAACAGGGTTATCTCGAAAGCTCAAACGTCGATCCCGTCAAGGAGATCACCGAGTTGATTGCCGCGCAGCGCGCGTACGAGATGAACTCGAAAGTCATTACGGCTGCAGACGACATGTACAGCACCATCACGAAGAACATGCCATGATGATGCTGCGCTTTGCCCGAGCCTTGCTGTTGCTCTTCTGCGTCGCGCTCGGTGCTGGCGCAGCGGATCGAGCTTTCGCCGCCGAAATGCACACCGTCTTCGTTCCGCGCAACGTCATCTATCCCGGCGACGTCATCACCGCCGATGCGCTCGTTGAACGGCAGGTTAAACGGGACAACGGGAGCCCGGCGCTGTTTGGCGAAAACCCGCAGGATCTCGTCGGCAAGGTTGCGCGGCGGACGCTGATGCGCGACCAGCTCATTCCCCGCTCGGCCGTTCACGAGCAAGACATCGTGAAGCAAGGCCGTCCCTATAAGATGACGTACAATTCGGAATTCCTGTCGATTGTCGGCGTGGGCATACCGCTGCGATCCGGAGCAGCCGGAGAGGTGGTTCCCGTTCGCAATCCGACCAGCGGGATCATCATCAAGGCACGCGTTGAACCGGACCGGACACTCACGGTTGACGATCAATGAAAATCTGCGTCGCACTTCTGTTTTTTCTGTTCGGCGTAACGTCTGCCGAGGCGATGACGCGGATCAAGGACATCACCGACGTCAAGGGTGTCCGCGTCAACCAGCTCGTCGGCTATGGCCTCGTCGTCGGCTTGAATGGAACGGGTGATACGCTCAGAAACACACCCTTCACGCAGCAGTCCATGCAAGCCATGCTCGACCGCATGGGCGTCAATATTCGCGGTTCGCAAAATATTCCGGATACGCGCAACGTCGCCGCCGTCATGGTTACGGCGGAGCTGCCTCCCTTCGCAACGAAGGGGTCGCGTTTCGATGTCACGGTTGCGTCGATGGGCGATGCCAAATCGCTGGCCGGCGGCTCCCTGATCATGACATCTCTCTCGGGCGCTGATCGGGTGATCTATGCCGCCGCCCAAGGGCCGATCACAATCTCGGGTTATCTGGCGAAGGGTGCCGCTGAATCGATCACGTCCGGAATACCGACGCGCGGTCGCATTCCGAATGGCGCAATCGTGGAGACCGATGCGCCGCAAGCCGCAATGGAAGACATGCCGCTCGAACTTGAGCTGCGCAATCCCGACTTCACCACGGCCGTCCGGATCATGGACGCCATCAATGCATATTCGTCGCGCCGATTTGGAATGAAATTAGCGGAAGCCCGGGATTTTAACAGCGTTGTACTCCGCCGGCCAAGAGGCGTTTCTACGGCCCGCCTATTTGCCGAGCTTGGCGAACTCATGGTTGATCCCGATCAAACGGCTCGTGTTGTCATAGACGAGCGAACCGGGACGATCGTCATCGGCAGCGATGTTCACATTTCTACTGTGGCTGTCGCGCATGGCAACGTCACGGTCCGTGTCAAAGAGCAGCCAAAAGTTTCTCAGCCGCTACCCTTCTCGAAAGGCCAGACAGTCACGGTGCCGGATACGGACGTCGACGTCAACGAAGCGGGCGGACCTATCGCGACGGTGAAGGGTGCGAGTCTCCGCGAATTGGTTTCCGGGCTTAATCGCATGGGGCTGAAACCCATCGGCATCATCGCCATTCTGCAAGCGATGAAGACCGCGGGGGCGCTGCAAGCCGAGCTGGTGGTGCAATGACCGCTGGATCTATTCTAGGCTGGGAATTGCGACGGGCGGCACGCTGGTCTTGGCTCGCCGGCGTCTTTTTGATCGTGTCAATTCTCTGCGGCGCACCCGCCGGAGCTGCTGAGGGTAGCAGCAAAGCCGACAAGGAATCGAACGCTGCTGATGCTTTGCCGCTGCCACCGGCGACGCCGCGCCAGCTTAGCCCCGCCGAACAGTATTGCTCGAGCGTCGTTGATGCCGCCGCCGCCGCACAGATTGCGCAGCAGACAAACAAACTGCGCCAAGCCCAAAAGCAATTCGATGATCGCGTCGCTCGTCTGGTGGCAAAAACGGATGAGCTGAAGCGCTGGGTCAAGAAACGCGAGGATTTCACGAACCACGCAACCGAGTCCCTCGTTGAAATCTATAGCAAGATGAAGCCCGACGCCGCGGCGAGCCAGCTGGCAGCCATGGATGAGCTGACCGCGGCTGCTATCACGTCAAAGCTTTCTCCGAAGGTGAGCAGTCTCGTCCTGGCCGAGATGGATCCGACGAAGGCTGCGCGATTGACGGCCATCGTTGCGGGCGCGGGCGAAGTCGCAATGAAGCTGGAGTCGAAGGCCGATGGGCAGCAGAACTAGGCCGCGCTTGGCTCCGCTTGCCGCCGTGTCGCTGGCGCTGCTGTTGCAGGCCTGCGCGCTGGATCAGCTAAAGGAAGTGGGGAAAGAGCCGACGTTGTCTCCGGTCGGCAGTGGATTGGTGTCGGATCGTGTTCCGCACCTTCAACTGCCGGTTACTCAGGCTGCCTATCACGCAGGAAATTCAACGTGGCAAGATTCGGGTGCCGACCTCTTTCGCGACGCCAGAGCATTCAAAGCCGGCGACGTGGTCACCGTGACTATTCAAATCAAAGATCAGGCATCTTTGGACAACACGCTCAATCGATCGCGCGATGCAAGCGTCGGTCTGACTTCGGCCCTGGACTTTGACTTTGGCTTCGGCGGTCCAGGCGCTGCCGGTTCAGGCAAATTGGACGGTAATCTGGACCGTACGACCGTGACCGACGCGAAAGGCGGCATCACGCGTTCGGAGAACATAAACCTACTGATCGCGGCGGTCGTCACGCAAGTCTTGCCGAACGGCAATCTCGTAATCAGCGGCACGCAAGAAGTCCGCGTTAATTATGAGGTGCGTGTCCTAAGCGTCGCCGGCGTGATTCGGCCTCGCGACATCTCGACGGATAATAAAATCTCCTACGATAAAATCGCCGAGGCACGTGTCTCCTATGGCGGTCGCGGCCCTGTAGTGCAGATCCAGAAGCCGGCCTACGGTCAGCAAATTCTCGACATCTTGTCTCCGTTCTAAGGCTGAGGCAGGACATGGCGCAGGCACTCACGAAAACAGATGACGCCGCTCCGGCAACTGGCATGAGCAGTGCCGATTTTATCAAGTCGCTTGCCCTTGCCCTTTTGCTCGGAGTCGGCGGCGGTGGTGCGTTCGGATACTTTGTCATTCCGAGCGCGCCGGCATCGCAAACCAAGGATGCGCCGACGCCGGCCACCAAATCCGGTGTCCCCCAGATGGGCCGCTTTCCGAGTGATGCACTGGAAATCGGCGTCCCATCCATCATCGTCGACCTCAAGGGGGAGCCGAAATCCAGAGTGCGGCTAGACGTTTCGATCGTCGCTGTCCACGGCACGTCAGCAACAGGCACGCTGAAGGATGAGGTCCGCGAAGACGTGATTGCCTATCTCAAGGGTCTGACGGTGGCGGACATTCAAGGCGTGCGGGGTTTCCAGAACCTGCGGGAACAGCTTGACGATCGGGCGAAGATCCGGGGCCGCGGTGCAATCCTCGGACTGCTGATCGGCGGGTTCGTGATCGAATGACGATGAAGCGTATCTCTCTTGCACTCGCGCTGTTGGCGCTGACGTCGACCGTGGCGGCGGCTCAGACCATCGATTTGAATAAGATCTTCCCTGCGGGCGATGCCTCCGTATCGGGGCGCATCGTTCAGCTCCTTGTGGTGATGACCGTGCTGTCGGTCGCGCCAGGCTTGCTGATGATGGTCACCTCGTTCGCGAGATTTGTGATCGCTCTCTCGTTCCTCCGCTCGGGCCTCGGTTTGCAAACGACGCCGAGCAACATGATTCTCGTCAGCCTGGCTCTGTTCATGACCATGTTCGTCATGGCGCCGACGTTTCAGGCGGCCTGGGACAACGGCGTAAAGCCGATGGTTGAAAACAAGATCAGCCAAGAGGATGGCTATACACGCACGACCGCGCCGTTCCGCGCCTTCATGAAAGCAAACGTCCGTGACAAGGACATCGCCATTTTTCAAGATATGGCGGTGACTCGACTCGGCGAGCAGGCCAAAGCCGCTCCCGACGACCTGCGCGTGCTCATTCCAGCCTTTATGATTTCCGAGCTGCGCCGCGGCTTCGAAATCGGATTTCTCGTAACCCTGCCGTTCCTCGTCATAGATCTTGTCGTCGCGACGATCATGACCGCAATGGGTATGATGATGATGCCGCCGACGGTGGTGTCTCTACCACTCAAAATCCTGTTCTTTGTGCTCGTCGACGGCTGGAGCCTGCTCGTCGGAGCCCTCGTTAAATCGTTTTCCTGATCAGCTCGTATATGCCACGCGAGGGCGTTTGCGCGGGCCGTTCCGGACGCGCCGTTCGATACAATTTACGTAAAGCCCTCCAAAAGTAACTATTAAGAAATAACTTCCCGCTAGTTGATTTGCCCATGACAGGGTGGCGAATCGAACCACAGGCATGAGGCCGACCTGCCAAGCCGGAAGATCCGGCATGTCCCCCAGTAAAGCGCTTACTAGTGCCGAGTAGAAGGACAAGGGACATGGGAATGAACAGCATAAATACGAATATTGCGGCAATGACGGCGCTGCAGTCGCTGCAGCAGACGTCAAAGGACATGCTGACCACGCAGAGCCGTATTTCGACGGGCTTGCGGGTCGCTTCGGCATCGGACAACGCCGCTTATTGGTCGATCGCAACGTCGATGAAATCCGACAACGATGCGCTGTCGACCGTCCAAGACGCACTCGGTCTTGGCAAGGGCACCGTAAACGTTGCCTACACGGCGATGAACAGCAGCATCGACCTCGTCTCGCAGATGAAGGACAAGCTGGCCGCCGCGCTCGCACCGGGCGTCGATCGCAGCAAGATCCAGTCGGACATCACCGAACTCCAGAGCCAGCTCAAGGGCGTTGCTGATTCGGCAAGCTTCTCGGGCGAGAACTGGCTCTCGGTCGACTCCTCGCAGACGGGCTACAACGCAACGAAGTCGATCGTTTCGTCGTTTACCCGCGATTCCAACGGCTCGGTTTCGATCGGCTACATCACCGTCGACACCAAGTCAGCCGTGCTGTTCGATGCTTCAACGGGTGCATCGGCCGGCGGTATCCTCGATTCGCAGCGCGATTCTACCGGTGCGGTTGTCACCACGGGCGGCACGTCGATCATGGACATCGACATCAGCAAGCTGACCGACAGCGCTACCGACCAAGCCAAACTCGAGGGCTACATCCAGTCGGTCCAGAAGGGACTCGACGCGATGACGACCGCGGCCACGGGTCTTGGCGCCAACCAGACGCGTATCAACCTGCAGAGCGACTTCGTGTCGACGTTGATGGATTCGATCACGACGGGTGTTTCTCAGCTCGTCGATGCCGACATGAACGAAGAATCGACGAAACTTCAGGCGTTGCAGGTTAAGCAACAGCTCGGCGTTCAGGCGCTCAGCATTGCCAACCAGTCGAGCCAGAACATCCTGTCGCTCTTCCGCGGCTGATGATCGAGGTTTGGCGCTGATCGGCGCCAAGCCTTTCTCTTCGATTCCACGCCTACTATTGAGACGGGTCGGCGGTCTACGCTCGGTTGCTTTTGCAGCTTCGGACGTAGGCCGGTCGACCCGTCACCTTTACACAAGGTTCACTCTCTACCGTCGGGCCGGAACCGTGCCGGCAGGGTCCGAGAGATGGATTGGCGTCAATTCCAGAACCTATACAACAGCCTTAAGGGGCTGGGCCGGCAACGCCTGATCGCGCTCGGGGCAGCGGGACTCATCGTTTTCGCGCTCATCTCGATCGGCAGCTATTTCGCGTCTCGATCGAGCTACGAGACGCTATATGTTGGGCTCACACCTCCCGACATCAGCAGCATGGGCCGGGTCCTGTCGCAAGCCGGCATTCCGTTTGAGGCAAGTACGGACGGAACCAAACTCTCCGTTCCGATAGGCCAATCCGGGCAGGCAAGAGCTTTGCTCGCCGAAAAAGGCCTGCCTGGTAGTCCGAACGCTGGATACGAACTCTTCGACAAGCTCGGTGCGCTTGGTTTGACGTCCTTCATGCAAGAGGTCACGCGCGTCCGGGCGCTCGAGGGCGAGCTCGCGCGGACGATTCAGTATTTGAAGGGCGTGCGCGCCGCCCGCGTTCATCTTTTTCTGCCCGATCGGAACGCGCTGCGAACGAGCAAGGAGACG
The DNA here is from genome assembly GCA_025927515.1 of Hyphomicrobium sp. Taxonomy (GTDB): domain Bacteria; phylum Pseudomonadota; class Alphaproteobacteria; order Rhizobiales; family Hyphomicrobiaceae; genus Hyphomicrobium_B. The sequence continues at coordinate 3,399 of JAICLG010000055.1, read as the reverse complement.
CCCACCGCATCGGTCGTCATCAGGACGGACGTAGCAGGTGACGCAACGGCGGCACCGGCCATCAGGCACCTCGTCGCCGCGGCCATTCCGGATATGAAACCGGAGGAAGTGCAAGTTATCGGAACGGATGGGACCATCCTCGCCGGCGGCAATGACACGACCGGTGACGTTCCCGTCCAAATGCTCGACTTGGAACGCACGGTCTCCAAGCAGGTTCAGGACAGTGTGCGCCACGCCCTCGCGCCTTATCTTGGGCTCGATAACTTCGAAGTCAGCGCCATTGCGCGCATCAACATCGACAAGCACCAGACCAGCGAGACGAAATATGATCCCGACTCCAAAGTCGAGCGGTCGACTCGCGTAATCAAAGATGCGCAAAACTCAACCGACGGCACCGATAAGTCGGAGGTCAGCGTCGATCAGAATATTCCAACCGAGACTCCGCCGAGTAGCAAGGCCGAAAAGAAACGGGCGAAGGATCACAAGGAAGAAACGACGAATTACGAAATTAGCTCGAAATCCGCTTCGACAATCAGCCAGGGCTACAAGATCGATAACGTCTCCCTCGCGGTCGTCGTGAACAAGAAGCGCCTCGCCGAAATTATCGGTAAGGATGCCAAGGCCGAAGATATCGACAAGCAGGTTGCCGAAATTCAGAAGGTCGCGCTGTCCGCCGCGGGCCTCGACACCAAGCGCGGCGATCACATTAGCGTTGCCGCGGTCGATTTTGCGCCATCGCCCCTTGGAGACGAGACGGGGTCGGGGAGCGACTGGACGGTGATGCTGCTGGCTCTTGCAGGAACGGGCATCAAATCGCTGACCATTCTTCTCGTCGCTGCGATCGTCGTGATGGCCGGCTTCAAGCCCGTCATGCGTATGCTCCTCAACGCTCCTGTGACGGCGAGCATCGAAGGCGGAGCCTCCGTTGCGGCGTTGACCGGACCGGGTATGCCGGAGGGTGGCAGCGCACCGCTCGACATGCCGGAGATGGCATCGCCACTTCTCGAGCCTGGAGCAAATCCGTTTGAAGCCGATTTCAGCGCGTCCGGATTCGCCGGCGAGGGTCTGTCTCTCGGGCGATCGCTTGCGTTCGGCCCGGTGGAGAAGCTTGGCGCTATCATCGACCGCGATGAGGAACAGGCGACCGCGATCATGAAGCACTGGGTCAAAAACGGATGATGACCGGTGCACACAAATCCGCGTTTCGTCTGCTCTCCGACTTCGACCGCGAGGAAAGCGGCCTCGAGAAGCCCGATCCCGAGGTCCAGTTAAAAGCCGCGTTCGACGATGGCTACCAGCAAGGTCTTACGGAAGGGCGGGCAGAGGCCCAGGCCGATGCAGAATTGCGCTTGGCGGAAGCGGAAGTCCTGTTCTCCGAACGCTTGAACGCAGATCGGGAAGCGTTTCAGCGCGACTGTGCCGACGTGCTCGCCACGCAGTTCGATGGCGCGGTGAAGTCGATCGAGCGCGCAATTGAAGAACGCGTGGCAGCGCTCCTTCGCCCGTGGCTCGTGGAGCAAATTCGCGCAAAAGCCGTACGCGATTTGGAACACGCCATCACCAGAGCGCTCGCCGAAGGCGCTAAGGTCCACATCGAAGCGCCCGCCGACTTTCTGGCCCATCTTCAAGGTCGTCTGCCGGTGGACGCGTTCCAAATCGGCTTTTCCGATAGTCCATCGCCGGATATTCGCGCCCACATCGAGGACACCGAGATCGACGCGAATATTTCGACCTGGATTGCAGAACTTGAGGCAGTAGCACCATGAGTGATGGGCAGGAAGACGTTTCGTCCCAACCCCTGGTCATCGTACGTCGGCGCCGCAACACCGACGAGCCTCATCACGGCGGCGTATGGAAGATTGCCTATGCCGACTTCATGACGGCGATGATGGCCTTTTTTCTCGTCATGTGGCTCATCAATGCTGCCGACAAGAAAACCATCGTCCAGGTTGCAGCCTATTTCAATCCGATGCATCTGACGGATCGTTTCGCGGCCCCTAAAGGTCTCGATGACCTGACGGAGAAGGATACCAAACAGAACGAAAAAAAGAGCGAGCAGGGATTCAGCAAGCAATCCGACCGCAAGCAGAAGCTCGACGCGCCGAAAGCGAGCAAGGACAACATCGGCAAGGCGATGGACGAAGAGGCGCAGAAAAGTAGCGCTGCAGCGGGCGGCAAAAGCTCGGAGGAGCAGAAGGAAGAAGCGCTCTTCGACAACCCGGGAGAGCTTCTCGATAAGCTCGCCGATGAAGCCAAAGCCAATCAGACGACGACCGCGGCCAGCCCGTCCGACGGGAACATCAGCGATCCCTTCGATCGCGTCAATCGGAGAGCTGGCAAATCGCAAAGCACGGAGAAGCCTGCAACGCAGCCCGAGCCCATAGCACCGGCTTCGCCTGTTAAAATTCTCAAAAAGGTTACGCCGCCTGCGGGAACGGCGGGCAAAGATCAAACTCAAGGTGCCCGTGCGCTAACCGGCAAGGACGAGACGCCAGCGGCGCAGACGCTCAAAGGAAAAGACGAAAAGCCCGCAGGTCCCGATGCCGTAGGCAAAGCTGATAAGCAAGCGGCTATCGTCTCGGCGCCCGCGACCAAGACAGATCAGGCAATTGAAGCCGAAAAAGCGGAGAAGCTCGGAGCCGATATCAGCAGCGCCATCTCGAAAATTACGAAAGCGCTGCCGCGCGTGGAGGTAAAGGCAACCTCCGAAGGGCTGCTGGTTAGCCTGCTTGATGATGCCAAGTTCGGAATGTTCGAAATTGGCTCCGCGAAGCCGCGCCCCGATCTCGTGCTCGTCATGAGCAAGGTCGGCGAGATTCTGAAGAATGTGCCGGGTAGGATCGTCGTGCGTGGCCACACCGACAGCCGGGCGTACAAGCATGGCGGCTACGACAATTGGCGGCTCTCCTCCGCACGCGCGCAGATGGCTTATTATATGCTTGTGCGCGGCGGGATCGCCCAATCGCGCTTCCTCGCCATCGAAGGCCGTGCCGACCGGGACCCAAAAATTCCCTCTGATACCGAAGCAGCCGAGAATCGCCGGATCGATATCCTCATCAAAGAGGATGGAAGATGAAGCGGATCGCCTTGATCGCAGCAGCAGCCTTCGTGTTGCTTTCAGGCATTGGCGGCGGCGCTTACCTGTTTTTTGCGTCTGGAGCTCTTTCCAAGGCGCCAGTGCTCGCGGGCAAGCCAAGTCATAAGTCTGTAGCTTCATCCGATGCGGCGAGCCCGAGCGCGGATAAAAGTCAAAGCCTCCGTCGCCTCGTCGATAATTTGGGCGCTATTCAAGACAAGGTCATATACGGCGACCGGGACGCTCTATCGGAGCAGGGCCGTATCATGGCGGAGATATCCGGCGCGCTGCGTAAATTTACAAAAGAGGATTGGAGCGAGTAT
>JAICLG010000179.1 GCA_025927515.1 Hyphomicrobium sp. | reverse complement strand
GGCGACTTTGGCGGCCGCATCGTCGGCGCCCTCATCTGCATCGGTCTCGTCTCGTCGATCAGCGCCATGACCTGGATCGGACCGCGCGTGACGATGACCATGGGCAAGGATTACGCATTGCTCGTCCCGTTGTCGCGAACGACCAGGGAAGGCGTGCCGACCACCGCCATTCTGTTGCAGCTTGCAATCGTCACCCTGCTGCTGATGACGCAAAGCTTCGAAGCCGTGCTCGACGTCATACAATTCAGTCTGACGCTGTGCTCGTTCCTGGCGGTGCTCGGGGTCATCGTGCTGCGCTGGACGGAGCCGAACCTCGCGCGCCCCTATCGCACATGGGGATATCCGTTGACTCCCTTCGTCTACCTCGGCGTGACGACGTTCATGATGTATCACCTCATCGCCGAACGGCCTTTCCAGTCTCTCGCCGGGCTGGCCATTATGCTCGCCGGCTTGGGGATCTATGCCCTTTCACAGAAACGTCCGGTGATGGCGAGGATTTAAGCAGGTACGATCATGACAACGCGACTCATCGCAACCATCGCCGCCATCCTGACTACAGTACTGTCACTGGCACCGAACGTTGCATCCGCTGCTCCGCCCGCCAGCGCCGACGACACCGCACGCTTTCTTGCCGGGTTGCCGCCATCGGCCAACTCGCCGCTCGCCGCGTACACCAAGGACGCCTTCTGGAAGCAGCACGCACAAATCTTCAACGCCTCTTGGAACGGTCTCGACAAACGGCAGCTATCCAAGATCCGTGGTTTCGTCTCGAAGAATTTCGACAATCCGCAGCCGGTGCTCTTCTATTTCTTCAGCGGCGCCGACTTCCTCTATGCCGATGCGTTTTTCCCCTCGGCCGACACCTACATCATGGCGGGCCTCGAACCGCCCGGCCCCGTTCCCGATCTCAGCAGACTGTCGCGCGGCGAGCTTGCCGTCGGATTGCGCGAGCTTCGCGGCTCACTCGATTCGGTGTTGAACTATAGCTTCTTCAGAACGCGGTCGATGCGGATCGATTTCGGCAAGGCCAAGCTGCCAGGCACACTGCCCGTGCTGATGACGTTCCTGGCACGCTCCGGCAAGACGATCTATGACGTTTCGCTGATCGATTTACAGAGCGACGGCTCGCTTCACCCAGCAGAAGACAAGGTCCCGAACGCCACGGCCCACGGCGCCAAGATCGTGTTTTCCGACAACGTCGGAAAAAAACGCACGCTTTACTATTTCAGCACCGATCTTTCCGACGGAGCCATAAAGACCAGCGGCTTTACGCAATTCTGCGACACGTTCGGCCACGGCGACAGCTTCATCAAAAGCGCATCATACCTGATGCATGATGATAAATTCTCGAGCGTGCGCGACTATCTTCTGAACCACAGCGCCTCCATTCTCGAAGACGATTCCGGAATTCCGATCCGCTTTTTTGCACACGGCTGGAATCTGCATCCCTATGGCAGGTATGTTGGGCCGATCGCCCTGTTTGGCGGCAAATACCAGTCGCAGCTGGCGAAGGTTTTCAGCAAAGATCGTACGACCCCGATCGATTTCGGCCTCGGCTATCGCTGGAGACCGAACGAGTCGAACCTGCTTCTCGCCGTGAAGGATGACACCGCAACCGCGATGGAAATTACCCCGTCGGCTCCAGAGGCCATCGCATCTGGCAAGACACACGGCAATGTCAGGGAAGCGAGCGCCGATGAACCGAGGCCGCGCAAGCGCTCGCGCTACCATTCCCGGCACAGGCGACAAGCGGATTCAAATCCCTACGCGATCTTCGGCTACTCGTCGCCATAGGCTGGAGCGCGTCGCTTCCTCGACGTCCCCTCACGATGCGGCGCGCGCGCGTTGCTATTGTCCGGCCGATCGAGCTCTGAATGCGTCGAGCTCGTCGGCTCGCGAGGGAAACGTCTGTACCGTAATATTTTCCAAAAGCTCAGGCGCGGCGATGGCGGCAATATAAGGCTGCGGCACGCTTAGTGCTGCAACGGAAAGGCCGCGATGATCCCCACCTTGAGTGGCTTGATCGCCGATGACGCCCGCCTCGGTCAGCACCACGCCAATACCGCTGCCCCGCGCTTTCGCGATCGCTTCGAGCCTGACCCACGCCCTTAGAACGTCCGCGTTGCTGCTGGTATCGAACGAGACATCCGGCGCAGAGCCTGCGGCCGCCGCAACGATCCGGCTGCGGCGGTCGGCATTCATCGACAGTTCCCGCACTCTCTCGATGTCTACTCCAACAGGAACCAGACGCGACACAGCGATCAGCGCAACCGCATCGGTATGAGAGACGCTGAAATGCGGCTGCCCCGCACCCAGCGCCGGCCGCCCGCCCGTTGCGATTTCGAAATCGACGCCGCGTATTCCCGGACCGGCCATGCGCTCGAGAACGACGCGCAATGCAATGCGTGCCCCGCGCCAAAGCTGCTGCTCTCGCCGATCGCCGGCAAGGCGCGCCGCGCGAACGATATCCGCTGCTCCCAGCCGCGGCGTGCGCGCTTCTTCCGCTTCGAGGAGGGCACACGAAGCATCAAGATCGACGAAAACGATTTCAAGATCTGAAACGACCACGCGGCTCGCGCCCAGATTGAACAACACAAGATTTAATCGAGCCGGATTTTCCGCAGTCCGCGCGCTTACGTCCGCCCGGCGCGCGCCTTTTTCAATTCAGCCGGTGCACCGGCACCGACTTGATTGAGTGGCTGTCCCAGCAAGATAGCGCGTGCGATCTGAAGCTCGCGAATGGCCGAAAAAACGAGAACATTTGCATCTCGTGTCGGGCTTGGCACCGCCGCCGGCGGTCCTGATGGCGGCTGCGCCGACGCGCTCGGCGCGCGGCCGGCGATTGGTTTGCGGCCACGCTTGCGCGCGACCGGCGCGGGCAAAGTCACCGCTTCAGGCGTCGGTTTCCTCCGAGCGGCGGCCTTGACCTGATCGACGCCGTGCTCGCGCAAAATCTTCTGCACGCCCCTGATCGTGTAGCCTTCGGCGTGCAGCAACGCTCGAATGCCACGCAATAGCTCCATGTCTTCGGGACGATAATAGCGCCGGCCACCGCCGCGCTTCATGGGCCGTATTTGCGGGAAGCGCCCTTCCCAAAAGCGCAGAACGTGCTTCGGGATCTCTAATTCGTCGGCGACTTCTCCGATCGTGCGAAATGCTTCCGCCGATTTGTTCATCGCCCTTGCCTCTCCGATTTTACCGAACTGTGCCGCGGACGCGATTTGCGGCCGCACCGAATGGTCCCCGAACCGCCGTTGCCTGAAGCAACGGGGTTAGCGCTTCACATGCCCTTTGTTGATGCGATCCTTCATGATGTTCGACGGCCGGAACACCAAAACGCGCCGCGGTGTGATGGGCACTTCCTCGCCCGTCTTAGGATTGCGCCCGACGCGCTCACCCTTCTGCCGGATACCGAACGAGCCGAACGAAGAGAGCTTGACCGCATCGCCTTCGGCGAGGCTGCCGGAAATTTCGTCGAGCACGCGTTCCACGAGATCCTGACTCTCGTTTCGCGGCAGCCCAACTTTTGCAACGACGGCCTCGGCTAAATCAGCCCTCGTCAACGTCTTGCCGACCATCTGTTTTCTCCTACCGAACGCAACGTCGACCTATATTGGTAGCGGCAGTTGGTCGCGGGGTCAACGTAATGCGTTGAAGAAACACGCGAAATAATTTTTGAGAAGTGCGCTTTTCAAAGCCGCCGCAGCGTGGCTACCAGCGCGCCAGCGCCGCGCCCCAGGTAAATCCGCCGCCCATGGCTTCCATCAGGATCAGGCTGCCTTCCTTGACCCTATGGGCTTCGAAGGCATCATTGAGCGCCAGCGGGATCGATGCGGCCGACGTGTTGCCGTGCTTGTGTAACGTCATCACGATTTTCTCGGGATCGACGCCCAGTTTTTTCGCGATACCGTCGAGAATGCGCTTGTTCGCCTGATGCGGAATGAAAAGGTCGATTTCGTCCGCCGCGTATCCGGTTTCAACGAGCGTCTCTTCGATAACGCCCGAGATCTTCTGGATGGCATGGCGGAAGACTTCGCGACCGTTCATGCGCAGGTGTCCGACACTCTTCGTCGATCCCGGTCCGCCATCGACATAAAGCAGATCCTCGTAGCGGCCATCCGACCTGATACGCGTCGCGAGGATTCCTCGATCGTCCCTGCTTCCGTGCTGCGGCTGAGCTTCGAGTACGATCGCTCCGGCGCCGTCTCCGAACAACACGCACGTCGAACGGTCCGACCAGTCCAGAATACGTGAGAATGTCTCCGCGCCGATAACCAGCGCGCGTTTCGATTGCCCGGTCTTCAGGAAGTTGTCGGCTATCGTCAGTGCGTAGACGAAGCCGGAGCACACGGCCTGCACGTCGAAGGCCGCGCCCTTCGTAACGCCGAGCATCGATTGAATTCGAACCGCGGTCGCCGGAAACGTTCGGTCGGGCGTTGCCGTCGCGCATACGATGAGATCGATATCGACCGGATCGATCCCCGCGCGCACCAGGGCTTGCTTTGCTGCCGCCGCGCCGAGATCGGACGTTTTCTCCGATTCATCCGCGATATGCCGATTGACGATTCCCGAGCGCTCCTGGATCCACGCGTCGCTCGTATCGACGATTTTCGAAAGATCGTCATTCGACACGACGCGTTTAGGCAAGTGCGCGCCAACGCCACGAATGACAGAGCGAAGAACTGCGACCACGCCTAGCCCTTTCCGAGCGCGCCGCCGGCAGAACGTTCGGGCGGCATGCCGCCGGGACCGGCCGCCGACAGCCGATGATGAAAACCGTCGATGTCGGCCGTTAACCGCGCAATCAGGCCGGAATCCGCCATTTCGTAAGCAAGATCGACCGCACTCGCAAATCCAAAGGCATCGGCGCCGCCGTGGCTCTTCACCGCAATGCCGTTCAGTCCCAGAAACGTCCCGCCGTTAACGCGGCGCGGGTCCATTTTCTCCTTGAGCACGCGGAATCCGCCCTGCGCAAATAGGGCGCCTAATTTACTCATTAACGAACTCGTCATTGCAGCCCTAAGGTATGTCCCAATCTGGCGCGCCGTGCCCTCTGCCGTCTTGAGAGCGATATTTCCCGCGAACCCCTCGACCACGACGACATCGACGGCCCCCTGCCCGATCTGATCGCCTTCCACGAACCCTTTGTAGTCCAAGGGCAGCGACTCCGCCGATTTCAGCAGCGCGTGCGCGGCCTTCACATCCTCGTTGCCCTTCATTTCCTCGGTGCCGACATTCAGAAGGCCGACCGACGGCCGCTCGATATGAAAGACGGCACGAGCCATTGCAGCGCCCATCAGCGCATAATCCGTGAGCTGAGCGGCCGTCGCGCCAATGTTCGCCCCGGCGTCAAGGACGATGCATTCCGACTTGACGGTCGGCCAGAGCGCCGCGATCGCAGGCCGTTCGATGCCGGTGATGGGCCGCAACAGGAGCTTGGCGATCGCCATCAGCGCGCCGGTGTTGCCTGCCGAAACGGCGGCGTCGGCCTCACCTGTTTTTACGGCGTCAAGAGCGAGCCACATGCTCGAACCCTTGCCCCGGCGGAGCGCCTGGCTGGGCTTCTCGTCCATCGCGATGACATGGTCGGTGTGCACGATGCGGGATCGAGCGGCGAGCTTCGGATACGCCTTGAGCACGGCTTCGACACGCGCTTGCTGCCCGAAAAAAATAAAGTTCAGCGCCGGTTGGCGTTCGAGCGAGAGTGCCGCTCCAGGAACCAGAACCTCAGGTCCATGATCCCCGCCCATTGCGTCGAGTGCGATTACCTTTTGGCTCGCCATGCTTGCCGATTGCCCGTGAACCCGTGTCCGGCACGACCGTGCGCCGAACCGGATCATAGACCCTGTTTGACCCCGAAATTCGTCGAGACCATAGCCTTTTGAAGTTCTGGAACAAGGCGAAAACGCGGCTCATGCACGGTTGCCGCAGCGGCCGTTCACGTCTTGTCCCGAAGCTTCGATAACGCCGCGAAAGGGCTGGTTTTTCCGGGTTCGCCAGCGTGTGGGTCACGCCAATTGAACTCAGCATCGGGACGGCGCGGATAGGGATCCAACGATGCCGAAACCGTTTCGAAGACAATGCGGCCCACCGGGATGGTGCCTCGCTCCAGGACGTCGACGTCAGGCCCGGAGAGCACGCTCGCGTCCTCGTCATTGTCGGCGGTCTCGACCTGGGGCCGGAATTCGACATCGAAAGGCGCCTCGACTTTCGCCGCCACCGGATCAAGCGTGACGACGCAGGGCTGCTCGACGTCGGCAATCACTTTTCCGGAGAGTCTGTAGCTGCCTCCGGAAAGGGACTTGATGCGATAGCGCGCAACGAGTTTGGGCAGCTGCAAGAGGTGAAGCGCGCCTGCAATGGCCGCCCGCTCGTTCTCCATTGCTTCGCGCTCACGATCGAGGCCGCCGGAAGGAATGTCCGTAACGTTATGTGTCCAGTCGTTCAAAGGTTCGGTCACGATGCTTCAGGTCCTGCTGCTCGTT
>JAICLG010000192.1 GCA_025927515.1 Hyphomicrobium sp. | reverse complement strand
TCAGATTCTCATGAAGATTGAGACCCCAGTCTGCGACCGGCCCAAGCTTCATCGTTAAACCGAAGAATGGCAGCATGGCATTGCACGCCACTCGCTCCATTCCACCCGACGTTTTGATGTGAACCGCCGACAGCTCACCGTCGGCGCCTTCGAGTTCAGTAACCTGGCCGATCAAAAGCCGAACGGTCGCCTCCTCGACAAGCTTGCGCATCTTTTCGACCGAGTGCGGTGCGCCGCGAAACTCGTCGCGACGGTGGACGAGCGTCAAGCTCTTTGCGACCGGCGCCAGATTGAGCGTCCAATCAAGCGCGCTGTCTCCACCGCCGACGATGACAATATCGCGGCCGCGCATCTGCTCGATTTTACGGACGGAATAGAAAACCGATTTGCCTTCGTAGCTTTCGATACCCGCGAGAGGCGGACGTTTGGGCGTGAACGACCCGCCACCCGCTGCGATGACGACGACCTTCGCCAGAAACTCGGTTCCCGCATCGGTCATCAACCGGAAACGTCCGTCAGGCTCGCGCGTCAGCGTCTCGATCCGTTCACCGAAATGAAATTGAGGTCCGAACGGCTTAATCTGCTCCATCAGTCGGTCGGTCAGTTCCTGACCGGTCACTGTCGGCAGCGCGGGAACGTCGTAGATCGGCTTTTCCGGATACAGCTCAGTACACTGACCGCCTGGGCGATCAAGAATATCCACGACATGCGCCTTCATATCGAGCAACCCGAGTTCGAACACGGCGAATAGTCCGCACGGGCCCCCGCCGATGACGATTGCATCGGTCTCGATGATTCCAGGGGTCGTTGGCGCGCCGGGCGCTATGGTCGTCGAAGTCATCTCGTGTCCGATAACGGTTTAAACGTCAAAATTGCTTGGCCGGGACGCGAACGACCAGGCCGTCGAGCGCATCGCTGATCTTGATCTGGCAGGACAGCCGGCTTTCGTCACGGACGTCGAATGCGAAATCGAGCATATCTTCCTCCATTTCAGAGGGCTTGCCCGTTTTCGCGCGCCAGCTTTCGTCGACATAGACATGGCACGTCGCACACGCGCACGCACCGCCGCATTCCGCCTCAATCCCAGGAACGTCATTGAGCTTGGCAGCTTCCATAACGGTTAAACCGTTCTCCGCCTCGACCATCTGGCTCTCACCGTCAGGCTGGATAAACGTGATTTTCGTCATGGTTAAATGCGCGTCCTGTCGCTATTTCGCAAATCCGAAGCGAGCTTCAGTTCTCAGCGGATTGGGGATTACGTTAGCGGGCACACTTAGATGGACCCCGGCAGCATTTCAAGCCGGACGCCCGTTTCGCAGCCGAGACAAAAGAAGCTCTGTCGCAGGATTGCGTCATTTCCGTCTATGTGGGGCCGTAGACGGCCTGAATAAAGTCGCGGGCTTCGGCGGCAGCCTCTTCGAGTTGGGCGATAGCCGCGGCACGAGCTTCCGGACCGGAACTGAAAACAAGCCGTTCCGCATCCTGGGCAATGTCGCCGAGCCTAAACGCCCCGACCGCCCTGCAAGAACCCTTGAGCGTATGCGCGGCGACCTTCCAATCGCGCTGGCTCGCGGCTTTGCGGAGTGCCGCGAGAGTGTCGGGAAGTTGTCCCAGAAAAAGCGACAGTATTTCCTTCTCGAGCGCTTGGTCGCCGAAAGTGTAGCGGCGCAAATGTTCGATATCGACTGGCACGGAAGCTGAAATGGAAGAGTTTTCCGAGATAGGTCTATCTCCCGCCACGATCGCTGTCTGCACAGTCCACCCCGAAATTACGCGAGCCGCTATGCGGCGCCTCTCAACCAGGGCAGACTGTCGCAAATGCCGAATAACTCTGGGTAAAATCGCGGTCGCTATTTCGATCGATACCTGAAAGAGGTATTTAAACGGGGTTTCTGGTCGCGAACCGGCATCATGGTTCGGCCGGCTTCGATAGTTGCATTGCCCTATTCCGGCCGCAAAGCCCGTACTGGGCTGCTAACTACCGGAGATGCTTGGACAATTCTTGCAGTTCGGATTGTCTTTCCATTTTGCGAGAACTTAAAAGTCCGCTAGGGTGAGATTAAGGGTTCCGGCGATCCCGCACACGGGTGGAGTTCGATTGCCGGTTCGAGTGGGGGGCGTTGCGTAATGTCGCAAGATCAAATTGCGAAACTGATGGCTATTGCCGGACGGACGCCGGAGGCTACTCCGGTCGAGCCGACCTTCAGCGCAGCATCCGACGAGAAAACCAAATCCAGCTCCTCTGATCCTTCCCCTACTACCGGTACTGCTAATGCTGCTATGCCTACCCTGGTCCTGCCTCCGCCCTTACTGGGCAGGGAACCGGCTGACGCTCCGGTAAAGATCGAGAAGGCTGCGGCGACTGATGAAAGTCCATCCCGGCGCGTCGCCCGCAGACGCCCGGCGGGTCCGGTGCGCGGCAAGATCGCCGCCAACGACGACGTCCCGAGCATCGGCGGACTGATCTACGCCCTTGAGCAAAAACCTTCGAGCAAGGTCTTTCGACTCGCAACTATCGGCAGCATCGTCTGGGCAATCGGCGGACTGGCCGTAGGCTTGCTGACGCTGGCGCCGCAATGGAACGCGGGCGCATCCCTGTCGGCGCTCCTGTTACAGCCCGCGACGTTCTACACGGCGACGGCGATCATCGCCCCTATCGGCATTATCTGGCTTCTCGCCCTCTTGAGCTGGCATGTCGCGTCGCTGGCGCTCAAATCGTCGACAATGAGCGAGGTGGCCATCCGCCTCGCCGAACCCGATCGGACGGCCGAACAGTCGATTGCGAGCCTTGGGCAGGCCGTCCGCCGCCAGGTGTCGTTCATGAACGACGCCGTGTCTCGCGCCCTCGGCCGCGCCGGCGAACTCGAAGCACTCGTGCATAATCAGATTGCCGAGCTCGAACGTTCTTACGAGCAGAACGAGCAACGCATCCGCGATCTCATCAAGGAATTGAGCGGCGAACGCCACGCCCTCGTTGATACGTCAACGAGCGTCACCGATACGTTGAGGACGCTCGGCACCGAGATCCCGTCACTGATCGAGAAACTTTCGACGCAGCAGGTCACACTTTCGCAAATCATCAACGACGCGGGCTCCAATCTCGCGAACCTCGAAGGATCGCTCGCGACCGCAACTGGCCGCTTCGAAGGTACCGTCGGCGCTCGCACCCAACAATTGCAGACCGTCCTTGAGGATTACACATCTGCCTTCGCAACGGCACTCGGCTCTCGAACGGAGCAAATGCGGCTGACGTTCGACGGCTATATGCAAACGCTCGACACGACTCTCGGCAACCGGACCGAGAACCTGCAGACGGTATTCGAAGAATACGCACTCGCTCTCGACACCACGCTCTCCAACCGCACGCAGGCTTTGGACATCCAGCTCGTCGAACGCACCCAGTCCCTCGACGAAGCCTTCCAGAAGCGCCTTGAGCTGTTTGACAACCAGATCATGCGCTCGACCTCGGCTATCGATACCGCCGTCAGCGAAAAGGCGTCGCTCCTCAGCAACGCGCTCGAACTGCACGCCCGCTCCTTCCGCGAAACGATTGCACAGCAAGCAGCCGAACTCGACGATTCCGTCATGAACGGCATCAGCGCCGTACGCAGGACGAGCGAGAACATCACGCGTCAGACGATGAAGGCCATCGAAGGGCTCTCGAAGCAATCCGGCGCACTGCAGAACGTTGCCGAGAACCTGTTTACACAGATCCATGGCGTGACCGACCGCTTCCAAAGCCACGGCGAGCAGATCCTGAAGGCCGCCAATGTGCTTGACACTGCAAACAACCGCATTGAATCGACGTTGCAGTCCCGGCACGCGGAGCTTAGCAGCACGCTCGATCGCTTTTCCGGCAAGGCCGACGAATTTGGCCGTACGCTTGCAGGCTACTCGAACGACCTCGAAGGCTCGCTGTCGAGCATCGAGGGCAGAGCACGGGCCATTGCTGAGGAACTTCGTGACGGCGCCGAGAGCCGCACGCGCGTGCTGATGGCCGAACTCGACCGCGTCAAGCACGAGACGGAAGCCCATAGCGACCGCGCGATCGCCGATCTGCGCACGCGCTTCCACACTGTCTCGGGCGATCTCTCGCGAGAATTCGAAGAGCTGTCGTCACAGCTTGCTACAGCCTCCGACGAGACGCGGCATCACGCGGCCGAAGCCGCGGCAACGCTCGCAAGGGAACAAGCCCGTATTCGCGAGGAAGCCTCGCAGCTGCCCGCATCGACGCGCGAGACGGCAGAATCCATGCGCCGGGCATTGCAGGACCAGCTGCGCGCTATCGAACAGTTGAACCGGATATCGCAGCGAGCGAATGCGCCGCGCGACGTCGTTCGCCCGGAGAAGGCCCCGAACACGCGCGCACCGGTGTCGCTCACATCGACTCTCGTGCAGCAAGAAACGCCGTCGAGCCGAGGCAAAAGTTCTGCGCCTCAGGAGTCGCGAGACGGCTGGTCGCTCGGCGATCTCTTGGCGCGAGCCTCTCACGAGGACGAAGCGCAATCGGCTCACAACCCGCCGCCGAATGCAGCCCCCGTACGCCTCGATATCGCGACCATCGCCCGGGCCATCGATCCAGCAACGGCCTCCGCCATCTGGGTCCGAATTCGAGCCGGACAGCGCAACGTCCTGGTGCGCAGCATCTACGCCCCCGAAGCGCGCACTCTATTCGACCAGATCTCCGCCCGCATGAGAATGGACGGCGATCTGGAGCAATCGATATTCCGCTATCTTTCAGATTTCGAGCGCATCATCAAAGACGCGGAAGCGCGCGATCCCAGCGGCCGTACGGCGCAAAACCATCTGGTCTCCGATACGGGCCGTGTTTATCTGTTCCTCGCCCACGCAGCCGGGCGCATACGCTGACGACGTTTCACACCGGCACGTTTCCTGCCATCATGGGCGGCGACGCTAGTCTGGCTACCGCTCCATGTCCTCCTTCCGAATTGAAGCTCGCAGCGAAATCTGGCCTCTCAAGGAGGCTTTCACGATATCGCGCGGATCGAAGACCGCGGCGCATGTCGTCGTCGTCACCATACGGGATGGCGCGTATGAGGGCCGCGGCGAAGCTCTCCCCTACGCGCGCTATGGCGAAACGGTCGATGGTATGTTGGTGGATATCAACCGTATCTCACCGGCCATCGCCGGACACCGCGATCTGGTTCACATCCTGAAACCCGGAGCCGCCCTCAACGCGTTGGACTGCGCCTTCTGGGATCTCGAGGCGAAACGCAGCGGAAAAAGCGTCGCAACGCTCGCCGGTCTATCCGAGCCAGTCACAAAGCTCACCGCCTTCACGATCAGTCTCGACACACCAGATGCGATGGCGGCGAAGGCGGCTGAAGCCCGCGATCTCCCGTTGCTGAAATTGAAACTTGGCGGCGCAGGCGATGCCGAGCGCATGCGCGCCGTCCGCGATGCTCGGCCCGACGCACGCCTCTTGGTCGACGCCAACGAATCCTGGACACCCAATCTTCTTGCAGAGTTCATTGCCGTCGCTGCAGCCTGCAAAGTGGAAGTCATCGAGCAGCCGCTTCCCGCATCCGCCGAGGACGCTCTCCGATCCGTCGCGCACGCGGTGCCCATCTGCGCCGACGAAAGCGTGCACACCGCCGCCGATCTCGATCGCCTCGAAGATCTCTACGACGCAGTCAACATCAAGCTCGACAAGGCGGGCGGCCTCACAGGCGCCCTCGTTCTCTCACGCGAGGCGCGGCGGCGCGGTCTCAAGGTGATGATCGGCTCGATGGTAGCGACATCCTTGGCCGTTGCTCCCGCCATGTTGCTCGC
>JAICLG010000048.1 GCA_025927515.1 Hyphomicrobium sp. | reverse complement strand
TGCGCGTACCTGCTTGCTCTGGGGCTTCCCCGTTCGTTCGAAACGTTGTCGAGCAGTTCGGCACTGTACATCACCTCAATAACGTTTGTTCCGCATTTCAATCCTGCGCTTCAGTGCATCCAACCGCTTGTTGGGCAGGGCTGGACGCTGAATTACGAAATGTTCTTCTATATTATCTTTGCAACTGCGTTGTTCCTTCCAAACACGCACAGGCTTGCAATCGTGAGTGCTGCCATTACCGCCTGCGCGGCGCTTTCGCTCTTTTACAACGGGCAAAATATTTTTGTTTTGTCCTATACCAATCCAATCACGCTGGAATTTTGCTTTGGCATGTGGGTTTACGCTCTCTTCGCGAGACAGGCGGCCGCGGTAAGCCCTAATCTCGTTCTCGCGCTGGCTGCCGGGTCGATTGTCGTGGCAGCTGCGGTTTGGAAGCCTGTCCTGGGGGACCACGCGCTTAGCGGCTGCACAGCCCAAGGCCTGCTCGGATCTGGATGGCGATTTTTGCTTGTAGGAGTGCCCAGTGCGCTGCTTTTGTCGGCAGCGCTCAGCCTCGAAGGAGCGGGCCGATTAGGTTTCAACAGGCTGCTTTATATGATCGGAGAAGCGTCCTACAGCCTTTATCTCAGTCACACGTTCGTCTTGGCGATCCTTCGGCGAGTTTGGCAAACTCTTTTTGATATCACCACCCTCACCTCCCACGTGTGTTTCCTGCTTGTCGCGATCGTTTCGAGTACATTCGCAGCTTGGGTTTCATTCGTCATGGTCGAGCGACCGATGACAGTATACTTGAACAAGGCCGGAAGAGCCAATCTGAGGCCAGCAAGATAGCCGCGCTTGCACGTGGCACCAATTCGATAATTTCTAAATCAGGTTGCGTTCGTATAAGCCTTTGGTGAAAATAGGGTCATGAGAATGATAGCAACGTCGAAACTGAAGGACCAATTTTCGATGTAGTAGAGATCGTATTCGATACGTTTCTGCATCTTCTCCATTGTATCCGTCTCACCCCGATACCCATTTACTTGTGCCCATCCTGTCATGCCGGGCTTGATCTTTGTCCGGCGTGAAAGCAGCCATATATCCGATTCAAATTTTTCATTGAGGGCAACCGCATGTGGGCGCGGCCCAACCAGTGACATGTCGCCGAGAAGAACATTCATCAGCTGAGGCAGCTCGTCCAGATTGGTCGCTCGGAGAATGCGGCCCAACGGAGTGATCCGCGGATCATCTCGGGTGGCTTGCTTAAAATGCCTTCCGCTTTCGCATACATACATCGTGCGAAACTTCAGTACGCTGATGAGGTGATTGTTGTATCCGTATCGCAATTGACGAAAAAATACCGGCCCTTTCGAGCTTAGTTTGATCGCAACTGCAATTCCGATGAAGGCCGGCACCAAAACCAGCAACCCTATAGCCGCCAAGCAGACATCCAGTCCGCGTTTCAGAGCGTAATCGCCTCTCGTCAAAGGGGGCCTTGCGACCTGCACCGTTGCTATCTTGCCCATTTGTGAAAAACGGGTCGACGAGAAGAGTTCGCCTGCATCGGCCGGAACGATGTGAACGGACAGGGGAAGCATCGAGAGCAACTCGATCCGCTTGCTCAGTCGAGAGAGTTCAGATAGCTCGGCTACAATGAAAACGTCATCGGGCCGAAGTGAGCGACAGGCTTCGAGCACTGCAGCTTCGCTTACGGAGTGACGGCTAAGGTCGGCGTCGTCCTCGCTCAGTGAGGCGATCGGAAATTGGCCAACGAAATCGAATTTACTCGCCGCGAGATCTTGCATCAGATGCGGGATTCGATCGACATTTCCAATTACGAGTACGCGCCGGGCTGCGATCCGTCCTGAAGCGAGGGCAGAATGGACCAACCTATGAGCCGCCACACGCTCTATCCCGAGGGTCACGGCAACTCCGGATAACTGCCAGATCACGGTGCCCGGTGAATATCCTTCGAGGGATTCAAAGAGGAACAATAGGGACAGAAAAAAGGAATAACCCAGGGCAACGGACGCCAATCCGCTCAACAAATACTCATGGCGCGACAGGTCTTGAATGCCTCGATATTGGTGATGCGCTCCGGACCAACAAACGATCAGTGCTGCGATCATTAACGCAACGAGAACATCGCGCTCTGCAAACACGCGTGCCGATACAGAATTCTGCTGAGCTTTGCCGAACAGAAAGGCGGCACATCCGACTACGAGAAATTCGGCGCAGATCAGCCCTGCAATCGCATCCGGCAATCTCAGGCGAGCTGCAGAGAACCAGCTTACTTCAGGATCCTGGCCAAGCTCCGGCGAGGCGGGGGAGAGGACTGGGCCATCATCGACGGTCATGACCGCCTCCGATCTATCCTGCTTTGCCCCCGATCGAATTAATTAGCTTAAAATTATAATTGAGCCTAACTCACCAACCGTGTTTTGACAATGTCCTTTCCTTGGCCGCGGGCGCGCGAGGCTCCCGCGTCCGGCTACTTCCAATGAAGTAATTGAGCTGGCACTCGCCGGGTCGCTCTTGTCTACGACGGGCACTTTTTGCGGGCTACGAATGACTGCTCAGTAAAATGAACAATCGTTCCTTTGACATCGATCAGTCCGACGATACCCATCATTGTACGACCTCAGAAAAGCTGATCGACAAAATGATGAGTTAGAAGACCCGCTGCGCGCGTTCGTCAGCACCTATCGCGAAGACCTCACATTCCCGCTGATTGCGGAGCCGAACGTCCGCTCTCCGCTTTGTGCTTTAACATTGCAGCGAAGGCCGCTTTTATCCGCCGCACGGCCGGATCTTTGTAGGGAAATCCCTCGTTCCGGAGGTGAACGAGCATGGAGGCGTTGACTTCGAAAACGACGACGTTTCCGTTCCTATCAACCGCGCAATCTATGCCGAAATAATCGAGATCAATTTTTGTGCGAATGGCGCGCAGCGCTTCAAACGCGGAAGCTGAAAAGGCAGCCCCCGGCCGTTCAAGAAAGGCCTTTTCTTCTTCCTGCATCCAACGATGGTTAGCCATATCGGTCGATGCGTGATGCACTTTCCACTTGCTGTCGATGGCAAGGTGGTAGGGAAGAATATCGTCTCCCACAAAGATAAAGCGATATTTGCGGAAGTAGCCGTCCGGGGAACGATAATCTACGAACTCGGAAAGATAGAATTCCGACTCGTTACGCGAAGAGACGAACAACTCCATCTCCGCTGGATCGGCGACGCGTTCCATCTCCTCACCGCCATGGGTCCCCGCAACGCGCACGATCAACGGGAAAGAGACGTCGAGCGCCTGGCCGCGCACCGCGGCGCGCAGCACATCATCTTTGCTATAGCGGATTGTGAAAGGCACGATGCATCCGCCGATCGGTCCCAGCAGTTCGGAAACGCGATCCCGTTCGGTCGAAAGGATTTTTGACGGCGGGTTGACGAGTGGCTTGCCTAGCCGCTCCACAAGAGCGGAGGCTTCGCAAAGAGCTTCCCCGCTTCGATCGACATCGGAAACGAGATTGACGACAACATCCGCCTTGGAGCGGAGCAAATCGGTGTCATATGCGACGCCTGGAAGTAGCATCAGGATGTGGCTCTCGAAATTCGAGAAGCTGATCATGTCGTGGATTGGTGTGTTTCCCGACAGCGGTGCGAAAACGAACAATGCCCGAAATTCCGGTTGTGACGTTATCGCGGAATTCGTCGCCAAGGGGCGAAGGACGTGTGCGCGCTTGTAATCTTCAAGGGCTTCGGCATTAAGACCCGCGTTCTGTAGAACGTTGCCGCGCGTAATCAATACTTCGGCATCGTTCGGCGCGGCTTTAAGCGCCGCGTCGAGATCGCGAAGCGCATCCTCGGTCCTTCCAAGTTCTTTGTAGGCGATTGCACGGTTGATCCGAGCCGCGAGATAAGCTGGTTGAGAGTTCAGCGTGTTGTTATAGGCGGCAACGGCGTCGCCATATCGCCCGAGTTCCTGCAGTATATTGCCTCTCAGGCACCACGCGTCGTTGCGATCGTCGACGGCTATTGAGATCAAGGCATCGGCGGCCTTCAGGGCATCTTCGAAACGGCCGAGGTTGGCAAGCGCCCCCGAACGTCGCGCAAGCGCGCGAGCGTATTTGGGCCGCTGGGCGAGTGCCGTGTCGTAAGACCCTAACGCCGTTTCGATGTCGCCAATCGTATCGAGAGAAACGCCGCGGTTATACCACGTCTCGGGATCGTCGGCTCGGAGTGCCAAGGCGCGATCGAAGCAGATAATGGCCTCGTGGTGCCGGCCCTCGCCTTGGAGCGCTGTACCCTTGCCCGCGAGCGCATCGGGATTTTTTTCGTTCAAGCGAAGTGCATTATCGAACCATGCGATAGCACGGACGTAGTCGTTGGCGCTTAGATAAATGAGCGAGAAGGCGCGGCACGCCAAAGCGTCATCCCGTGCCGTCGCCGGAGCTGCCGCGAGAATTTCTAGCGCTCGTATGGTATCGCCTGATTGAAGACCGTTCAAAGCCTGCTGGATGAGCCGTGGAAGAGGCGTCGCGTCCGGGGCCGATGTTTCCGGTGACTGATGTTTTACGGGAGAATGGCTCACCTTTATCCCCTCGTGGCCGCGGACATCCTGATAAACTCGCCAATGGTCTACCCATGCACGTGACGGAAGCGATTCCTCGCTGAGTCGGCGTGAGATCAGAAGCGGGGAAGGAATAGACCGAATGACCTATGCCACGCGATCTGTGCCGATTTTGCGGCGAGGCCGTACCGGCTTGGTCACGATGGCTTATGGGTTTAGCCTTTTTTCGAGCAAGGATTCGAGCGCAGATAGAAATGTGTCGATATCATTCCGTGTGGTGCGGTGATTGATAATGGCGCAGCGAATGACGCATTTGCCGTCGATCTCGGTCCAAGACGGCGCGGCGATCCCACTCTCGTGGAGATCCAGAACAAGCTCGCGATTGATGCTGTCGTCTTCGCCCCGTACGCGGAAACAGACGATGTTCAATGTTGGCTGCACACAGAGCTCGAATGCCTTGCTTTGCCGAACGCATTTCGCAAGATAATCCGCGAGTTCGCACGTATGAGCGATCGACGCGCCTAGGCGCTCTGCACCGAGTGTTTCTATTGTCATCCACGTCTTAAGGGCACGAAATCCCCGCGATAAATCCACTCCGAGATCGCATGGCCAGGTTTCGCCGGCCGGTAACCCTCGATCTGCGCGTTGAAGATAGCTACTGCTCTGAGCGAATGCGCGCTTGTGGACTTCTCCTTTTCGCACGAGGAGAAAGCCGGCGTCGTAAGGGACCTGTCCGCACTTATGAAAGTCGAGCGCAATCGAATGGCTGCGTTCAATGCCCTTTACGAGATGTCGAAGTTTATCAGAAAATATCGCCAGCGCGCCGATCGCTCCGTCGACATGAAACCACAGGCCTTCCCCCTCGGCGATCATAGATATTTCCGGTAGCGGATCTATCGCACCGGTATTCACAGTGCCGGCCGTCGCGACGATAAGAAATGGCTGCCGACCGTTCGCACGATCGATAGCGATCATATCTTGCAAGATATCAGTCCTCAAAGCTCCGGACGCATCGATATCGACGAGCCGGAGATTTGCGGAGCCGATACCGGAGACCTGCATCGCTTGCGCAATGCACCCGTGCGAGGCCTTCGACGTATAGGCGATAAGCTCCCGAGACGCGCTTCGAAGTCCCGTCTCCCTCGTGGCATCGCCGATTGCATCGACCTTTGCGATCACGGTCGCAAGGAAATTGGCCATCGACGAGCCGGTAAGAAACAAACCCGTCGCGTCCTCCGGATAGTCGAAAGCCTCTCGCATCCAGCGTACGATCTGCTGCTCGACCTCAATTCCTATGTGGTCTCGGCCGCCGCAGTTCATATTGAGTCCCGCGGAAATCAGTTCCGCGAGCATGCCTATCGGCGTACCAGCACCCTGGACCCAGCCCATGAAGAGGGGATGCAAATTTCCCGTGGCAAAGGGCATGACGTGAGCGCGAACGTCGTCCAGCACATCTGCTATTTGGCGCCCCTCCCGTGGCAAGGAACGCGTGAAGCGTGCGCGGGTATCTTCGGGCGCGGGCTGCCAGACGGACCGCTGGCGGATGCTTTCAACATGCGCGATGAGATCGTCGAGAATCTCATGGGCATTGCGGCTGAAATCGCGCCAATCCGACGGATCAAGGGTCGTGCGCCTTTCAAGATCGCCTGGAGTCTCAAGAGGTGCCTTGGCTTCGAGTTCGCGCATGTCTCAACTCACTGGTTCAAGCGCCCGATCCCAGCAGGGACCATTTCGCAAAAAATGAATCAAGGTCGGCAATGAGAGGCGCAAGGGCCTGATCGAAGCTTTTTCCCTCATTCATCCGCGCAGATATGCATCCGACGTCATACGCGGATGCGGCGACGCGTAAAACCGATCGCGCGCCGACGCGTACCGGCTGCCCGACGTGACAAACCGGTCCATGAAGAGAATTCCTCAGTGCAGACTGGATTCTTCGTGCCTCGGCAAGAGGCAGATATCGTCCGTTGACGTCGAGCGCAGTGAGGGGGAGGATCGCGCTGGAAACCAGATTTTCGCCGTCATCGTCGGAATGGAGAACGACACCTGGAATATCGGCTGCGCGGCTTTTCACCAGGCTCACGAAATGCTGCTTGATCAGGGTCTGCTGGGGTTCGCTGATGGCTGCGTAGGGCGCAATATGGGCCAACGCCGCCACCCATCTCAAGCCCAGCCCAATGTTCATTTCCGATTTGAATGAAAATACTATTTTTTGGCGAAGGGACGCGGGCCAGTCCAGGGCTGCCGAGTAATCAGCGAGTCCAGCGGGAAGATTGGCGTCCGCTCGGATCTCTTGGGCGAGATCCGAGGGAATGAGCAGTGCTCCGGCAAATGGGGGACCAGCTGCAAATTTCGATCCGGTAACGGCGACGAAGAAGCCGTCTGCGAGATACTCGCGGAGATCAGAGATCGGGCTTCGCAACTGGCAAGCGTCGATTATGATACGAACGCGCCCAGGCTTTAATCCGGCGAGATAGCGAGCTGCGTTCCGCGTCACGCCCCTCAAACCTGTTTTGGACGTATCGAGCACGTGAACGAGGACGTCGCGATCTGCCTTAAGCTCCTCTTGGACGGCGTCGATGAGTTCGGCATCGATTTCGTGCTGACTTCGGCGCTCGCCACTCTCGCGGCGGATCGCGATGGTTCGCACCCGAATTCTGTCTGGTGCGAGTCCTTCAACAGCTTCTCCCGCTTTCACGGGTATGCCAAGAGCGGTGACATCGGAGAAATGAAAGCCGCCCGCGGCGAGCGGCACGCCATTTCCTGTCTCGTCCGGTGCAATGAAAATGTTGGTGATCGGACGCCTCGTCAGCGCTGCCGTCAGGCAAAGCGTCAATAGCTCGACGTCCGTTCCAGACGCCGCAAAAATGACTTCGGCCCCTTCCCTTCCGAGGTGCCGCACGAGGCCCCGTCGAATGTCGTCAAACCAGGCCTCGGCATCGGTTGCCGATTGCGATTCGGCATCGAAGAGGCGCTTCAACTCGTGGTTCGCTGCGGCAAAACCGGGTATCGAAACGTTGCTGGCTGTTGTCGATGCAAAGCTGATCTCATCCGGTGCAGGGCGTGTCGTTGTCCCATATTTATTCCGGCCCGTCCCGGCGTCGGGCCAGATTCGCATGTCACCTCCCGCCGAAAGCACAAGCGAGACAGCCGCTGCAAAATCGATGGATCTCTCGAATTGCAGAGGATGTACGACAAAGTGCGATTCGCTTAGGCGGCCGCTTTGCTGTCTCACTGAGACTGCCCTTTACCTGATCGATGCTTTCGACAAGCGGCAAAACCCGGTGCTTACGATGTCGCCGCGACGAGCATGCTCGACGCACGGCGCTTGCGCCAATCTGACTGAGCGACATCCATTTTCCGCGAAACAAGCTAATCTGGCCCGCTCGACGTTGAGCGAATCGAGCGATCTATCTCAATCCATTGCGAAATTCCGGAATCGCCGGAAGCAATCGCTGTCTAGCTTTCTGGATCGCAACTTTTTGAGCGCCGACATCCGCCGAAATGCTGTGATCAAAGCGCCACTCGCTCGACAACCAGTCCCTGCCCTTTTTCATGCACGCGCTATGGCAATGCCATAGGTCTCCCGAATGGAGCGATGATGCCAAGCAAAGTCGATGGGCTTTACGTCGAACGGACGCGCATCTTTTCGAAAATCGACACACTCAAGAACTAAATTTTACGATCACGAAAATTGCGCTGCACACATCGTAGACGTCGAGTAGTCCGAACTGCGCGATAATTTCTTCCAAGGTCTAATTTTGAGGAGTACGAATTTATGAAAGCATGAGCTGACTTCAGCGCTCTTCATACGAGCTTCGGTTGGACAATGGT
This sequence comes from Hyphomicrobium sp., assembly GCA_025927515.1. GTDB lineage: Bacteria > Pseudomonadota > Alphaproteobacteria > Rhizobiales > Hyphomicrobiaceae > Hyphomicrobium_B. Next base: position 6,028 of record JAICLG010000048.1, on the reverse strand, counting down.
GCTTTCATGGATCAGTATTCGAGATCGAAGCCATACAAGTTCACTCCTCAGGAGCTAAAAATCGCGAGGGGAGAGCTTCTCGCTACAAGAAAATCGGCTGATCGATTGAGGGTGTTTCTCAAGGAAACCGACCACATGGCCGGGGATGCTATAGCGCTTCAGCGCGCATCCGCTCTCAAGACAATTCACCACCTAGAAGCGCAGGTTGCAGACTGGCTGAAGCAGTACCCGCACCTGGAGTAACAATCTTCAAATTCAGCGCGCCTGCTAAAGCCAACACCCAACTGCACGAGACTTATGGGTGCTTATTAGATTTTGGAGCGTATACGAATGAACCCCAGGCCTTCATTTGGCGGGTCATCACGGATTCGACTGTGGACCCGTTGATTAAGGCGACGCTATTTCTTGTGGGATCAACGCAATTTACATTCCGCTTTTGCTCAAGACGGCATACAGCGTCGGTGCTCGCTTCCATCACGTAACGTCTCGATAGCATGCCTTCACGCAAACGGCGGAAAACGCGAACGGGCCCGATGCCAATCTTCTCGCAAACTCCGCCGTCGCGTTCTTCGGCTTATCCGACGACGGCTGCCATCTCGTCCTCATCCGGGAAAAGGCCATAAAGCTCAGGACCAACTGTGGAGGATTCTTTAAGGCACTGGCATTCAAAGCTGCGTTGCACTGACATGGTGATGCCAGCCTTGAAGTTGCGCTTCTTCTTCGTTCTGCGCCGATGATCAGGAGAGCATTGGTCCAGAGGACGCGAGGCAATCGGAAGAGCCGATGCGTAAAAATCGAATTCAGCCTTCTCAAACGAGAGGGTCTGCCAAAAGCTTCCGTAATCGAACGATTTGTGCCCGTAAATCTGATTGACGTTGCTGACGCCGGCCACGCATCCCACACCTAGCGCCGCTCCAATCCCTTCAATGGCCGCCATCAAAACATAAGGAGGCGAGACATCGCAGCACAGTTTTGTCGCTTTCTTGATGGCTTCGAAACGGTTCCTGCGGCCTTGGACGCGTGCGACAAGCAGAACGGGACCGGGCGCATGCACGAATTCCCCCGGAACGATCGTGAACGACAGCTCATAAATGGTGGCATGTTCGAAAGTCATGATTAGCGAGAGATCACCCTCTCGCGGGGATTGCGCGTAACGCATGTGAAGAACGATCTCGCCCGCATCGGTCTTGAAGCTCCACAAGACAAAGCCGTCGCTCAGCAGGCACGCGTAGAATGCGTCATGTATGCGTGTGGCGATGAAATGATAATGAAATGCCAGCATACGGCTTCGCTGGGATGGCACTAGATTTTTCGCCAGATATTTGCCGCTCCATTTCAGGATGGTGTCGGGCTTCTGGATGATCAGAGCGGTCGCGTTAGTTGCCTTTACGATACCCAGGACCTCCGAAATCCGCTGACTGCTCGTGATCAAGCGGCTGAAGGCCACGAGTGCCTTCCACGTACCCTTGCGTTTTCGATAGGCAAGCATCGCCGCTTGCAGCGTTTCCATGACAGGCAACATTTTCGCCGTTTCCATGTCGGCTCCTCGAACACGCGCGGGGCAGCAACGGCAGTCGGCAGGCTTGCTCGCCGGAGCCGATAGATGCGCAGTGGGCTGACGTTCTAGGGCGCGCTCGTGGGCCGGAACACTCGACCGAATGGCATAGTCTGGATGACGGCTGATTGGGGAGAATGAGGCGCTAGCTATTTCCGGAGCCTGCGATCGAATCGCACGGGGCACCCCGAATTTCAGAACATCTCCTTCTTGGCTCTGGACGTTGTCCTCCGGCTTTCCCAAACACGATTGTGCGCCCCGGCATTTCGATACGGCTAACCGCCGAGACGCGTCCAATTCATCGATTCATGTGTCGGCTCTAACTGATGTCAGCATTCGCTATAGCGATTACCCCGGCATCTTCGCCTTATCTGGCGGCCGTGAGCATTGGGGATCTAGGCCGCTTCCTCTACGCTCAACATGTCCCACCGATCGGGCCGAGCTATTTGGACGTACCGCCGAAAGGGCTTTTGTACGGGCGCCGCGATGATGGAAGCTCGCTTGATGCGAACGCCCTCGCGAAGCGAATGCGCGAACATCTGAACGATATCGGCATCACCGGCTACACGATTCATGGCCTTCGCCATGTGGCGGGCCGGCGCTGGCGGAAGCCGGCTCGACGCCTCACGAAATCGCAGCCGTGCTCGGGCCCGAGACGCTTCAGCTGGGCGAGCGCCACACAAAAAAGCGCAGCAGGGATGAAAAGTCTGGCGCGGGAGTGTCACACGACGTCTACTATCGGCCGAAAGCAGAATTGACATCTCGACGCGGCCCCACGCTAGCCTCACGCCTGCCGACGCGCATTTCCTTGTCGAAAGCTCTCTCGATAGCGTTGGGGGCTTATGCCAATTCGGCGCTGGAAGGCGGTGCGCATTTGCTCTGGACCGGCAAAGCCACAGTCGAACGCGACAGCTTTCAGCGCCAGGTCGGTCGCTTCGAGCAAATTGCGAGCTTGATCGAGACGCACCCCTTCAATGTAGTCGTGCGGCGTTAACGCGAGTTCATTGACGAACAGACGCGCGATCGTGCGTGGGCTCGTACCGGCGATCTTAGCAAGCTTCTCGACCGGGAATTTTTCGCTTACATGCTCCAGCACATAGGCCTGCACTTTGCCTATCGGCGTCGCCGGGTTGCAGTGAGCATGAAGCAATGGACTGAACTGCGACTGCCCACCTTGGCGCTGCGCGACGACAACGAGTTGTTTTGCGCAGGCAAGTGCGATTGATGCTCCGTGATCTTCGCTCACCAGCTCAAGTGCGAGATCAATTCCGGCCGTGACTCCAGCGGATGTAACCAGCGCGCCATCCCGCAGATAAATCCGATCATGCTCAACGCGGGCCTTGGGGAACTCCGCAGCAAGACGCGCCGCAATCTGCCAATGAGTAGTGACGCACTTACCATCAAGCATCCCGGCCCGTCCGAGAACGAATGCGCCTGTGCAAATAGACCCATAACGGACCGCCACCGGAGCCCTCTCCTGAAGCCAGCGAGAGAGGGTCTCGTCTTTCGGCGCATTTGGTAAAGCAGGCCCGCCTGCAACCAACACGGTGTGAAACTGACGGGCGGCTTCCGCAAAACTCAGGTGCGCGCCGAGTGGCATCCCATTCGATGCCTGGATAGGTTTCAGATGCGGTGCAACGACGAAGCACCTGTATCCCTCGTCGGCTGGCAACAAGGCATTGGCTTCAGCAAACACATCGAGCGGACCAGCTACGTCCAGCGCCTGCACCCCCTCGTGGATGATCAGTGCAACGTCTTTCTTCGCCATCGGCGAACCTGCCCATGAGTGATGATGTCTAGGATGCCGCTATAGGCGGTGTCCTGCTGGGCAGTATATCGCTGACAGTTGGCAGAATTTCAACGGTCGTGCCGATTGCTGCCAAATGCAGAGCGATTATCTAGTGGTGCGGAAGCATACAAGAGGAAAAACGAGTACATGAACGACGCTCTCCTTCCGACCGCAAGCATCAACGGTATCAAGATTCCCGACAGCAGGCTCGGTCGCGCAATCACAGAATTCATTCGCGACAGCGAAAGCGAATTGCTCTTCAACCATTCGGTCCGGGTTTACTTTTTCGGAGCCATCGCAGGGCAGCAGCGCGAATTGACTTTCAATCATGAGCTGCTCTACGCGGCTGCCATGTTCCATGATATCGGCCTGATGCCATCGCACAGCAGCCAAAATCTTCGGTTCGAGGTGGACGGCGCAAACGCGGCACGCGATTTCCTAAAAAACCATGGTGTGGATGCGTCGGATTTAGAGAGAGTCTGGACAGGGATCGCGCTTCACACCACGCCGGGAGTCCCTGAATTTATGCACCCTATCATCGCACTCACCACTGCTGGCGTTGAAATGGATGTGCTCGGCCTGACATACGACCAATATTCTGATGACGTGCGTGAAAAGGTCATCGCGGCCTTTCCAAGAACGCCGCACTTCAAAGAAGATATCATTCAAGCCTTCTATGATGGCATCAAGCATAAACCGGATACGACTTTTGGCAACGTCAAGGCTGATGTGATCGCGGATAAGGACGTCCAATTCCATCGCCACAACTTTTGCTCAGTTATTCGAAGTTCGTCTTGGAGAGCATGAAAGGGGTCATTGGGGTGTGTCTAAGCGCGCCTGTGACTCGACTGCTCTTCCTGACGGCCTGCTTGGCCGCCCTGCAAAGGAGTTCCACATGGAACAGGTGATCTCGGATGTTCGAATTCCGGATAGTAAGCTCGCGCGGGAAGCTGCCGAGCTTGTGCGCCAGTATCAGAGCGAAATGCTATTTAATCACTCCGTACGCGTTTATTTGTTCGGAGCGATGAAGGGCATTCGCCAAAAACTCAAGTTCGATCCTGAATTGCTTTATATATCAGCTCTGTTTCACGACATGGGTTTGATCGAAGCCTTCTCGACGGACTCGAAAAGATTTGAGGTGGATGGCGCTGACGCCGCTCGCGAATTTCTTAAAGCTCACGGCGTCCCCGATGCAAACGCGGACTTGGTGTGGGAAGCGATTGCGCTCCATACGACGCCGGGCATTCCTCAGTACATGCGCCCGGAAATCAATTTGACCAACGCTGGGGTTCTGGTCGACGTGGTCGGTATTGGATACGATGATTATTCATCTGACCAACGCAATCAGGTCGTCAGTGCCTTTCCACGCGGCAATTTCAAAAACGAGTTCATTGAAGTCCAAGCGATATCCGCACTGAAAAAACCTGAAACGACCTTCGGCACCGTAAACTCCGGTTATGTCGAAGCCTTTGATTCCAATTTCCAAAGGCCTAACGTCTGCACTCGCATCCATAATGCGCCCTGGCATAGCTGACGCGCGATAGCAGCTGCGCCTCCGCTGCGGACGAACATCGTTGCTCACATCGTTTCCGTGGCGCGCACGGATTAGCACTTTAATCGACGAATTCCATAAGTTCGCGGCGGGCCTCCTGGCAGTCGTCCAATTTTCGGCGCGCATCCGGACCGGCAGTTGCGCTTCCCGCAATTTGCGGCAGCCCATCGCGAGCGCGGTTACGCCCCATGACGAACGCCCGGAAGGCCACGTTTGCCAGGTTGGGTCATAGCACTTCCCATTGTGTTGGCGAATTTTTGGAACAGAATTCGGTCGGCTGACGTTCGTGTAAAAGGCCTACATCGAGGCGTCGATGCTATCAAAATCCGCTCAACAGCACCGCTTTATGGAAGCAGCAGCGCACAATTCTGCATTCGCCGAAAAGGCCGGCATTCCGCAGAAGGTCGCCAAAGAGTGCGTTACTGCGGATAAGCGAACAGCCAAGAAGAAACCAGATAGGAAATTCGCGAAAAGGCGCACATCCACTCAAAAAAGAACGAAGACGTGCGCCTGAATGAGCGCCGTGTGACACTGCCGTCTGCGCGCCGGTCATGGACAACCGGATGGATGGTAGGCGCAGTAAAAAATCACTGCCCTTCGGAAGACAACCCTGACGATTAGGAGAAACGCGAGGATGCGGCGCTCTCCGTCGTCACCATATACAAATCCGGAGAACGCTATGAGCTTTTTCACGATCGGACATTCGACACGAACAATTTCAGAGTTCGTCGAACTTCTTCAACGTAATGGCGTCGAGAAACTCATCGATGTCAGATCGACGCCGTTCTCGCGTCGTGTGCCGCAGTTCAATAACGACACGATCGGATCGTCGCTCGCATCTTACCAGATAGGATATGAGCACATTCCTGAGCTTGGCGGACGACGGTCTAAAGGCTGTTGCGAGGACCATTCCCAGAACGGCTTCTGGACGCATAAGAGCTTTCGAAATTATGCCGATTACGCTCTAACGGCCGATTTCGAGCGAGGGCTGAAACGGCTTCGGGATCTCGGTGAAAGCCGGGTGATCGCCTACATGTGTGCGGAAGCCGTTTGGTGGAAGTGCCATAGACGCATCATCACCGACCATCTGCTAGCACGCGACATTGCGGTCAAACACATAATGGGTCCAGAT
>JAICLG010000244.1 GCA_025927515.1 Hyphomicrobium sp. | reverse complement strand
CGCAGGCCTACCGTCAGCTGTCGCTCCTGCTCCGCCGCCCGCCGGGCCGCGAAGCCTATCCGGGCGACGTCTTTTATCTCCACTCCCGCTTGCTCGAGCGCGCCGCGAAGCTCGGTGATGCATCTGGCAACGGTTCGCTGACGGCGCTGCCGGTCATCGAAACGCAGGCCAACGACGTGTCGGCCTACATTCCGACGAACGTGATTTCGATCACCGACGGCCAGATCTTCCTTGAGTCGGATCTCTTCTATCAGGGCATTCGTCCGGCAGTGAACGTCGGTCTGTCTGTGTCGCGCGTCGGATCGTCGGCGCAGACGAAGGCGATGAAGCAGGTCGCCGGCAAGATCAAAGGCGAGCTGGCGCAGTACCGTGAAATGGCGGCTTTCGCGCAGTTCGGCTCGGATCTCGACGCCGCGACGCAGAAGCTGCTGGCGCGCGGTGCACGCCTGACCGAGCTTCTGAAGCAGCCGCAATTCTCGCCGCTCAAGATGGAAGAGCAGGTCGCTGTGATCTTCGCCGGTACGCGCGGCTATCTCGATGCGATCCCGGTTTCGGCGGTCAACAAATTCGAGCAGGGCGTTCTCGCTGGGCTTCGCTCGGAGAAGACTCTTCTCGAAACGATTGCCAAAGAGAAGGCCCTCTCGGCCGACTCGGAGAAGAAGCTCATCGAATTTCTCGACAAGTACGCCAAGAGCTTCACGGCTTAAGATTTCCCTCTCTCCGTGCGCGGGGAGAGGGCCAGAACGTGGGTTGAGGCGCGGTCCGGCAATTGCCGCTGCCCCTCACCCCGACCTTCTCTCCATGAAGGATGGGGAGGGGGGAGATTGGCTCAGATCGGATTAGGACGCTCGGGTGGCCAGCTTAAAAGAAATGCGCAACCGCATCGCCTCGGTGAAGGCGACGCGGAAAATAACGAAGGCGATGCAGATGGTCGCCGCGGCGAAGCTGCGCCGCGCTCAGGAGGCTGCCCAGGCTGCCCGGCCTTACGCCGAGCGGATGGCAACGGTGCTCGGAAGCCTCGCTTCGAAGGTCGCAGACAAAACCGGTGCGTCGCCCCTGCTCGTGGGTACGGGCAAGGATCAGGTGCACCTGTTGATCGTCATGACTGCCGAGCGCGGTTTGTGCGGTGGTTTCAACTCGAATATCGCGAAGCTCGCCCGCGCCGACGCGCAGCGGCTGCTCGCCAGCGGCAAGACCGTCAAGATCATGACGGTGGGCCGTAAGGGTGCCGACAACCTGCGCCGCGATCTTGGCAAGTCGATTGTCGAACGAAAGGATTTCCAGGGCGTTCGCCAGTTGAACTTCGGGCATGCGGAAGGCGTCGCGAACAAAGTGCTTGAGATGTTCGAGGCCGGCGAATTCGACATCGCGACGCTCTACTTCTCGGAGTTCAAGTCGGTCATTTCGCAGAAGCCGACGGCGTTGCAGCTCATTCCGGCCAAAGTCGAAGAGACGGGCGCCGAAACGGCAAAGGGCGCGACCGCAATCCACGAATACGAGCCCGGCGAAGAAGAGGTTCTGGGATTTCTGTTGTCGCGCAATATCTCGACGCAGATTTTCCGCGGGCTTCTCGAAAACGCGGCGTCCGAGCAGGGCGCCCGCATGTCGGCGATGGACAACGCGACGCGCAACGCGGGCGATATGATCAACAAGCTGACGATCAAGTATAACCGCCAGCGCCAAGCCAACATCACGAAAGAACTGATCGAGATCATTTCAGGCGCGGAAGCGCTCTGATCCGGAGGCTAGACCTATGGCTTATGTCACCCATGCGACGACCAAAGGCGGCCGGGATGGCCGTGCCGTTCTCGACGACGGCAAGCTCGCGCTTGCTATGGCGCTTCCGAAGGACATGGGCGGTTCGGGCGAAGGGCATAATCCTGAGCAGCTCTTTGCGCTCGGCTGGTCGGCCTGCTTCGGTCAGGCCGTTCTGCTTCTCGCAAAGAAGCATGGGCTGGACGGTCAAGCTGCGAAGGTCGGGTGCAAGGTCGAGCTGGATAAGGATGCGACGAGCTTTGCGCTCAAGGCCGAGCTGACGTTGTCCATACCCGGCGCCGACAAGGCCAAGCTTCAGACGCTGATCGAAGATGCACACCAGATTTGTCCGTATTCCAAGGCGACGCGCAACAACATCCCCGTGACGCTGACCGTCGCCTGATACAATTCCGCTGGAGATAAAAATGGCTAAGAACGTAGGGAAGATTCATCAGGTCACGGGCGCAGTCGTCGACGTGCGCTTCGAAGGACAGTTGCCTGAGATTTTGAACGCGCTCGAGACGCAGAACCACGGCAACCGCCTCGTGCTCGAAGTTGCACAGCATCTCGGCGAGAACACGGTCCGCACGATCGCCATGGACTCGACCGAAGGTCTCGTTCGCGGCCAGGAAGTGACCGATACCGGCGCACCGATTTCGGTTCCCGTTGGCGACGAAACGCTCGGCCGCATCATGAACGTCATTGGTGAGCCGGTCGACGAAGCCGGTCCGATCAAGACGAGCGCAGTTCGCGCCATTCACCAGCCGTCGCCGACCTTCGAGGATCAGGCGACTGAAGCGCAGATTCTGGTTACCGGCATCAAGGTCGTCGATCTGCTCGCGCCTTACGCCAAGGGCGGCAAGATCGGCCTGTTCGGCGGCGCCGGTGTCGGCAAGACCGTTTTGATCATGGAGCTGATCAACAACGTCGCGAAGGCCCACGGCGGCTATTCGGTGTTCGCGGGCGTCGGTGAGCGTACGCGCGAAGGCAACGACCTCTATTACGAAATGATCGAGTCGAAGGTGAACCTCGACCCGAAGAAGAACAACGGCTCGGCAAAGGGCTCGAAGTGCGCGCTGGTCTACGGCCAGATGAACGAACCGCCGGGCGCCCGCGCCCGCGTCGCTCTTTCGGGTCTGACGGTTGCCGAGCACTTCCGCGACCAGGGCCAGGACGTGCTGTTCTTCGTCGACAACATCTTCCGCTTCACGCAGGCGGGTTCGGAAGTGTCGGCGCTTCTCGGCCGTATTCCTTCGGCAGTCGGTTATCAGCCGACGCTTGCAACCGACATGGGCGCCCTGCAGGAACGCATCACCACGACGCAAAAGGGCTCGATCACGTCGGTTCAGGCCATTTACGTTCCGGCCGACGACTTGACCGACCCTGCTCCCGCCGCTTCGTTCGCGCATTTGGACGCGACGACGGTGCTGTCGCGTTCGATTGCTGAAAAGGGCATCTATCCGGCTGTCGATCCGCTCGATTCGACATCGCGCATGCTCGATCCGCGCGTCGTCGGCGAAGAGCACTATCAGGTCGCTCGTAAGGTTCAGGCGATCCTGCAGAAGTACAAGTCCTTGCAGGATATTATCGCCATTCTCGGCATGGATGAGTTGTCGGAAGAAGATAAGCTCACGGTGGCGCGCGCACGTAAGATCGAGCGTTTCATGTCGCAGCCGTTCCACGTGGCCGAAGTGTTCACCGGTTCGCCGGGGAAGCTCGTGTCGCTCCCCGACACGATCAAAGCTTTCAAGGGACTTTGCGAGGGCGAATACGATCACCTTCCGGAACCGGCTTTCTACATGGTCGGTACTATCGATGAGGCGATCGCGAAGGCTGAGAAGCTTGCGGAAGCCGCGTAAAACGGTCAGCGTCACGGGCTGCAAATCCGCATCGTCGCGCGCCTTCAGGAGATAAGACAAATGGCGGATGCCGCGACGAAGTTTGGAAGCTGCTGCGAGGAGCTGAAGGAAGCACTCGAAGGCGGCGATTTCGAACCGCTTGTTACCGTCGGTCCCGATGGCGTGATCTATATGACCGTCGGGCTCGTCGACCTCGAAGAAGAAGAGCCGGGTCTCGTCGATCACCCACTTTTTTTCTGTCCGTTTTGCGGCACCAAGCTGCAGACGCCGGAGGAGGTCAGAGCGAAGGCCGGAGCTGAAGACGAAGGCGACGAGACGCCGCCGAGCGCTTGACAATCACGCGGTAAAGCAACGGGGATTACCAAGGTAGCGGATAGACCATGGCAGGCACATTCAAGTTTGAACTCGTCTCGCCGGAGCGGGTGTTGCTTTCGATCGATGCGGATCAGGTCGTCGTGCCAGGTTCGGACGGCGAATTTGCCGTGCTCGCAGGGCACGCGCCGGTGATCGCGACACTCCGGCCGGGTGTTCTCGACGTAACGGCGGGCGGGTCGAAACGGCGGCTCTTCGTCAAATCGGGTTTTGCGGAAGTTGATCCGTCGCGGCTGACGGTGCTCGCCGAGAAAGCTTACGATGTGGACGAGATGTCTTCGTCGGCTATTGCGGATGAGCTCAAGGCTGCGGAAGCCGACCTCGCCGCCGCGAAGGACGACAACGCGAAGAGGATGGCTGATACGCTTGTCAGCGAACTGAAACGATTATCGGCGCGGGCCGCTTAGTCTTTTTGCGCATACATCCGAATTGGAAAAGCCGGGTCCCATGTCCGGCTTTTTTGTTGTCGACGCCATGAGAGATCGGCGCGCCCATAGCGCATCAACAACCTGAACGTCCTTCCAAAAGTGGCGTATACAGATAGATTAATCGCATTTTAAGGAATCAAACCCGATACTGGCGGCACGGGGGCGATCCGCTTGATGGGT
>JAICLG010000009.1 GCA_025927515.1 Hyphomicrobium sp. | reverse complement strand
GCGACCCCAGGAGGGGCCACCGTCGGCGCGGCGTTTCTTGAGATCAAGACCGATAAAAATACATCGGACCGGTTAATCGGCATTTCCTCTCCCGTCGCATCAAGGGCGGAGGTCCATTCGAGCTCGATGGAAGGGGGCATCATGAAGATGCGCCACCTTACCGGGATCGACTTGAAGCCGGGCGAAACCCACCTTCTGAAGCCGATGGGCGAGCACATCATGCTCTTCAATCTCAAGCACCCGTTGAAGGAAGGCGACCTTGTCGACCTGACGCTGAACTTTGAAAAAGCCGGGCCAATCGAGGTCAAAGCTAAGGTCGGGTCGATCGCAGCGATGGGCCCGCCCGGGGATAATCATCAGGCTGATCATCCCGGCGACGCTATGCCGGGAATGTCGCCCGATCACATGCACATGGATGGCGATATGCATTCCGGCGGGCATAACGAGTGAGCGAATTTAGGTCGCACGAGGGGCAGATTTTTTATGCCGCGCGGTGACTTGACGCAGAATGATTGTTAGTACATGGTGCCCGCGCTTTCGATCCGCCGGACCGGTCGCGAGCTTCAAACAAAAACGAATAAAGGTCCAAGTCTAGGGACGAAACTATTGGGGTGGCGCCTGCAGGCGCCGCCCCAATTCCTTTTCGGTATCGATCGCGTCCCACATTGAAGCGGGACGCGCGGCCCCGCAGCACCGTTCTCCGAATTCTGTACGCCGTTTCGGGCGAAGCGCCTTGATCGGGGCGTCTTTCTCGCTGCAATAACGCGCATCGCGCGCTGCGATCAGACGAAGAAGGGGAGAGAATGGGTCGTCCAGGGGACATCACCGGTGCAAGCCGACCCTCGCGCCGTCTCATGTTTGCGGCCCTTGTGATTTGGCTGATCCTGACGATTGCGCTCCCGCTTTCGGCGCTCACTCTCAATTTCTTCCATCTGGGCGGCGCACCTCTGGGCTTCTGGATCACCGCGCAAGGGGCGATCGTCGGCCTCGTCGTGCTCACATTCGCTTACGCATCGCGGGCGGGCGGGGACGCGTCCGAGGAGCGCGTATGGCCGGGTCTTGCATTTGCGGGCGAAGCGGCCGGGGCTGCGGTCATTCTCGGGTTCACAGGCTACATCGCTATCCTCGGATACGACGCGTTGGCCTTGCCGTTGGGTTTCGTTGCCGGCCTGGCGCTACTTGCCATCCTGATCGCGCCTCGCTTCGTGCTTTACCCCGCGCGGTCGATCAGCGGCTTTTTTGCCATCCGCTATGGAGGAAGTTTAGCGCGACGTCTGGCCATGCTGATCACGGCGGTGGCGACGGTGCTTCTTCTCGCGGCCAATCTCAAGGCCGGTGCCTACGCTCTGCAGAGCCTGGCGCGGATCGAGTTTCCTGAAGCCGTTATGGCCATTGCGCTGAGTGTCGCCGCGATCTGGCTGGTGGGCAGTGTTCTGGCGATCAAAAAGGCGGAAGGCGTTGGCTTTGTCGTCGTCCTCTCCGGGCTTCTGATCACGCTCGTTGCGATCGCCGCCAAAGCCCGAGGCTGGACTATTCCTCATCTGACGCTCGGCGCTGCTCTCGAAAATCACCTCAGTCTCAACATGACGCTGGTCGTCAATCGTCTCGCGGACGTCGGATCGCTGACGGCGATGTCGTCTCCGTTCCTGCAGCTTTCGATGCGAAACTTCGCCGGTTTGCTGCTCGCCGTCGCATTCGGCGTGGTGGCAACTCCGCAGTTGCTCGGCCGTCATGTGTCGCAAGCCGTCGTCGCTCCGGGAGCCGCAATTCGCAGGACAGCGGTTGCGCTTGTTGCTGTCGCCGCCGTGGCCGCGAGCCTGCCGCCGCTCGCAGTTTACAGCCGCATCGATTTCGAGAAAGCGATCGCCAAGGGAATCGAGAACGCGGCGATCCCGCAGGCATTCGCCGATGCGAGTGGTTTCGGCTGGGCGAAGGTGTGCGAGCAGAATTCCAAGAACGTGGCAGATCTCTCGGCTGCTTGCGCCAAAGCGCCGGAGCAGCGCGGCTTTCTCAGGCTGCAGGATCTCGATTTCACGGCCGATGGTTTCGTCGTGGCGGCGCCGGTGATCGCTGGGCTCGAACGTATCCTCCAGTATCCGCTGCTGTTCGGTGTTCTGCTCGCGGCGTTGCTTGCTGGCAATGCGATGGTCTCCGGGCTCAGCGGCGTCGATACAGAAATCCGGATGAGCATGGGCCCGAAGCGGACCGGTTTGGATTTCCGGTCTGCAAGTCTTGGCGCAGGTGTTCTGATATTCGCCGTGGTGCTTGCGAACATCGAGACCATCGACAGCGGTTTGCTGCTTGCTGAAGGGTTTGCGCTGCTGGCCGCCGGTCTCTTTGCGCCGCTCGTTCTCGGACTGCATTGGCGGCCCATGAACTCTACGGGTGCCGTTGCCGCGATGCTGGCCGGTACTTTCATCGCGGCGGTCTATTTGCTGGGCGTGCATGTCTGGCCCGTCGAGTTCGCTCGCATTTCGGGCAGCTTGTCCAATGCCGGGGCGGAGGCGCTGCAGCAGTTCTCCGATCTCGATGCGGCATTTTCGGCCGCGTCCGATCCGCAAGCGCAGGCGGCTGCGTGGGCGGACCTCAGGGAACAGGCGGTGATGGTCGCCAATTGGGGTGGACTGAAACCAGCCGCCATCGTGCTCGTCGCGGTGCCGGCGGGATTGCTCGCGGCGATTTTCGGAAGTCTGCTTTCCAGGCCACGGCAGACGCCATCGTCGTGACGGTGAGCCTTCGCGGCGACAGGCGAGTCATCTAAGCTCGTTCGTCAACGGACGACGCGGAGCGGCGACGGATGTCGGGCGATGTCTACGATCTTGCCGTAATCGGTGGCGGCATCAATGGTGCGGGCATCGCGGCTGACGCCGCTCAGCGCGGACTGAAAGTCCTTTTGGCCGAAGCCGACGATTTGGCTGGCGCAACGTCGTCAGCAAGCTCGAAGCTGATCCACGGCGGTCTCAGGTACCTCGAACATTATGAGTTTCGGCTCGTCAGGGAAGCGCTGGCGGAACGCGAGATCCTGCTCGCCAAAGCTCCGCATATCATTCATCCGATGCGGTTCATTCTGCCTTACGCGGCGGGCATGCGACCGCGGCTTCTGATCCGCGCCGGACTTTTTCTCTACGATCATCTGGCTTCGCGCCGAACCTTGGGTGGATCGCGCTCGCTCGACCTCAGCACCGATCCGGGCGGTAAGCCGCTCGTGCCGGAATTGAAGCGCGGCTTCAGCTACTGGGACTGTGCCGTCGACGATGCGCGTCTCGTCGTCATCAATGCGATTGCCGCTCGGCAAGCGGGCGCGCGCATCGAGACGCGGTCGCCGGTGCGGGGCCTTCGAGTCGAAGATGGTCTCTGGATCGTGACGCTTGGAGATGACGCACGGCACATCGCGGCGCGCGCCGTAGTCAACGCGGCCGGGCCGTGGGTTGCTGACGTTGCGAAGCTCCCGCCGGGTTCGATGGGCGTTTCGGCGCGCGACGTCCGTCTGATCAAGGGTAGTCACATCGTTGTTCCGCGGATTGCAGGCGCCGACGACGCCTACACGTTTCAGAATGCCGATGGGCGGGTCGTCTTTGCATTGCCCTTTGAAACGGATTTCACGCTGATCGGCACGACCGAGCAGCCGCAGACGCGCAATCCGCGCATGGCCAGCGTGACGGCAGACGAAGAGGCGTATCTGATCGGAGCGGCCAATCGCTATTTTCGCGTACCGTTGAAACGAGAGCAGATCGTCTGGGAATTTGCCGGCGTTCGGCCGCTCGATGATGACGGCAGCAAGGATGCGTCGTCGGTTACCCGCGATTACCGGCTCGAAATTGAAAGCGACGGGATACCGCCGATCGTTCATGTGATTGGCGGCAAGATCACGACCTATCGCAGGCTCGCAGAAGAGGCGCTCGATCTGCTGGAGCCATACTTCCCTGCGCTCGGTTCGGGTTCAACCAAGACGACGCCGCTTCCCGGCGGCGATTTCGAAGGGCTGAAGTTTAATGCGTGGTTCGATCAGTTCGCACGCAACAACGGCGGCTTCGCACGGGCTTATCTGCTGCGGCTGGCGCGCCGGTACGGTACGCGTTCCTCGCTCATTCTCGATGGCGTTCACTCGGAACGCGATCTCGGCGCGGATTTTGGTGCGGGGCTGAGCGCTCGTGAGATCGCCTATCTCAAATCCGAGGAATGGGCTGAGACGGCCGAGGACGTTCTCTGGCGGCGAACGAAAACAGGCCTGCACCTTGGTTCGGAACAGCGCTTGCGCGCCGCCGATGCGGTCCAGGCCTATCTCGATAGACTGTGAGCCGGGCGCGCTCGGTTTACATCAAGCGACGGCGTTGCGCGCGAAGGGCGCATGTCGCCGGACAAACCGATTCCGGACATAGCAGCTGATTTGCCTGCCGAAGCGCCGCCGCCAGCGCCTGCGCGCCGTTCAGCGTGTCGCCGATGTCATCGGATCCGATCAATGCGGCAGCAGAAGCGGTGAGTGCCTGGCGCTCGTTGTGCTGGCATGCAGCGATGATCGAGATGGCGAGGCATTCGTCGCGACAGAAACTTCTGCAGCCCGTCGGCGAAACTTCGATATTGCGCTGGGCATTGGCTTTGACGGCCCGGACGAATTTCGAGAGGTCGAGAAGAAGCGCTTTCGCCTGCTCAGGCCCAAGCATGCCGGAGAACGAGTTCCAGGCATCTTCCCAGCACTTGATGTCGCCCGTTGCCAAACCGGCGAGCCAGCAGCGGAAGCCGACGCCTACGAGCCGTTCCGGAGCCTTTGCCGGAAGCGGGACGATGTTGGCGGTCGCGTTCGATGTGGCGCTGCGTACGTTCGAAACGGCGCTAGCCATGGGTCCGGCCCTCCACCAATGTCTGGTTTAAACGGCCGGCGAGATCATCACGTCCGACGCTTGCAATGCGCTGGATGGAGAAATTGTTTGCATAAGGACTATGGCAAACCGCGCGAGAGTCCGCGCAAGAAGATCGTTTCATCATCTGCTCCAATATGCGGGGTTCAAGGCCCCGGTATCGGTTGGCGCCGAGTGCGGCGCGCGACGCCGCAACGGCATCGTGGTGTGAGCTAGCGCGATCGCTGCGTGCCGGTCAACAGTTAGCAGACGAGGCGCATCACATTAGAATTTTTATAATTTTCAACTGACTATCGGCGGGAAGTTTTATTCATCGAGGACGTGCAATTTCTTATCCCGGCCAGCGTGCGAAGCCCCCGAATGCGATCAGAACGACCGTCCCTTTTTCCGGTGCGCTGTCGATTTCGAACTCTGCGCCCATGTCACGTATGAGGCGTTGAACGAGCGGCAGTCCGATGCCGGTGCTGCCAAGCCAGGGCTGCGGTTTCTCATCAGCTGGTTTTGCCTCCGCAACCGATTCGCCATTCATGCCGCAGCCGGTATCCCGAACGGCGAGAAAGACGCGGCCGTCGGCGAGATAACCCGTCGCAACCTGCACGTCACCGCCGCGTGGCGTGAACTTGATGGCGTTGGTCAGGAGGTTGAGAAGAATCTGACGCAACGACGTCGGATTGGCGACGACGTGCGGGCTGCTCTTTTCCGCTTCGAAGGCGAGGGTCAGGCCACGCGATTGTGCCAGCGCCTGGACGCTCGAGACGGTGCGCTCGACAACGGCGTTGAGATCGAGCGCGATCAGGCGCGGTAGTGCAGCCTCGGGCTTCGTGCTTTCTGAAAGAAGCGTTGTAATGACGTCAAGCGCGTGCGTTGCGCTTTCATAAATGTCAGCGGCATAGGTGAGGTAACGCTCATTGCCCATGGCGCCCAAGCGTTCGTCGCGCATGATTTCCGCTGCAGCGGCAATTGCCGTCAGCGGAGTCTTGAGTTCGTGCGCCAGCTTCGCGAGATGATCCGGATCGAGGATCGATGACGTGGGACGCGGCTGCTGTCCTTCGGCGGGCAGTTCCTGTTTGCCTTGCTCTGTCTCACGGCGCGGACTCGCTACGTTGACGGCGCGCGGCTCAGGGCTTGCCTGGGCAATTGCATCCTTCGCTATCCCTGCGGAACCATCGCCAACGCGAATGCGACGTGCGATATCTTTCAGGGCCTCCGCGGTGCCGCGAATGGTATCGGAAAGGGCAGTTCGCGAAATTTCAGATGCGGAATGCGCATCGGCATTGCTGGGCGGCGATAGCGCAACAGGCTGCGTTCCAGCGCCATTGTCATCGATGATACGCAGAACGAAAACCCCCGACCCGCCATTTCCCTGCCGAGCAACCGTGCAACGAACCGGTCGTAACCGTCCGCTGCTCCAGAACGTCAGCCGCTCGATGGCCTTGCCATTGGCGTTACCAAGCGCTGCGATTTCGCGCAACCGTGCGAGCGCGGGCGTCGATGCGTCGAGAGCGATTGGAAACGACGCATAGGAAAACAATCCGATGGCTTGCGCGCCCGATGCATTCGCATCCACGATTTCCGCGAGATCAAGATCGATTGTGACGATCGGTCGGGACTCGTCCGCCGGAATCCCGAGCGAAGCGTTGTCGTGCATGTGCTGAATTGCGGGCATGGGCGCGGACGTCATTAGCGCGATCCGTCTGATCCCTAGAGCTACTTGTGCATCCCCTCAAACCCTCTAGGTGATTTGCTGCGCCGCATAATATGAAAATCCCGCATTTTCCACCGTTGTCGGATCAATGTTGCGGTTATGCACGGCTTCTGAGCGTTCAGAGCAAGCGCGCAAGATCTTCGCTGTTTTGATGAAGCGTGGGATGAGTTGGGCCCGTGCGCACGTAAGATTAGTCTCACGGCGATGCTTTGTGTGGCCTGCATCGTCAGCGTGAACGCGCGCTGCGCTAGCTATCGCGTTTGCGGGGCCAGTTCTTCTTCGCGATGGCCAATATGATGATGCAGAAGGCTGCGAGCCGGGCGAGGTAGAAGAACGGCTGCTGCTCGTCAGAGATGTGGCCAAGTCCCAGCATCAGGCGCGTCATGGCGTCGATCGCAAAGGCAATGGAAAAGCACAGAAACAGGCTATCGCGCGATTGCCGCCAGAATCTCAGAAAAAACAGCGACGAGACGAAAGATGCCATCGCCGCAGCGCCCAACATGATCAAGTTGAGATCTTTCATGACTCTGTATCCCAGATCAGCCCGTAAAGGAGGACGGCCATGGAGAGAAGGATGGAGCCGCTGCGCCAGAGCGAAAAATCGATATTGGGAAAAATGAGCTTGTCGCAGACCAGAAACAAATTGTTGATGGTCAGTCCGGCAAAACAGACACCGCTCCACAGAAGCAGCCGATAGCCCCCGCGGCGGTAAGCCTGCAGCAGAAGGTAAGAGCAGACGGCCGCCGTCAGCGCGCAAAGGCTATAGATGATGGCTGCTGTCACGGACGCTCCTTCCTGATCTTGAACGCATCAGAAAACTCGCGGAGTCGCCGCGGTTTGCCGTGAATCAGGTTGGTCACCGGAATGAGGTGACGCCTGTAGGATTCCGCCAATAAGTCGATCATTTGACGTTGCTCGTCGGATTGAGGGTCAAAACGATAGCTGCCGTCGGTGCAAATCAAAAGTCCGTCAGCGCAAAGCTGATCGAGCACGTTGGTTGCCTCGGCTTCGGTCGTGTAGAGCCGTTTGGCAGCAACGTCGGCTGTCCATGCTTCGGTGGGATTCCGGCGCAGCAAGAGCAGCGCCTCCAACTGAGCGATGGAGTCGATATGTCTAAGGACAAAATCTCGGAGGTCCTCCGGAATTAGATCCGCCAATGCTCCAATATCCTTCTTGGCCGGTGGCCGTCGCGGCGGTGCTAGACGGCGGTGCAATCGCCAGTTTGCCTCACATGAAAATCAATGCAAGTCCGCGACCCAATAATTCGGGTATTTGGGTGTCAAAACTCCGTAGCGGCAACAACTGCAGGGTGTCATCCGCGATGAGAGGAGGATAAGAGCCGCCGCTCGGAAACACGGGCGGCGCGGCGTTTCACGATAGTTGCGTAAAAAAGATTCGCGGGCCGCATGGCGAACGGCATGCGCGCATCTCATCCGCCGTACTGTGATCTTGGGACGCCGCAGGATCGGGCTCGCGGACTCGTTTGGGCGAATACCAGGACGTCGCGCGGCCATTCTGCTGCCATCGCATGCGGCAGTCGCTGTCATATCGGCTGCGCCGTGTAGGTAGGGTGTGATGCCGCTACTGTTACCGGCGCATCCCGCACGAGCATGATGAGGCGGCCTCTTAGCAGGGCTGCCGAGTTGGATTGGCGGGCGTCACGTGAGTTGCGCGCGAGGAGCGGGCATCCGGCTGATTTGAATGGTACCGCCTCCCAGAGTTGAACCGGGGACCTCTAGATCCACAATCTAGCGCTCTAACCAACTGAGCTAAGGCGGCACACGCTTCTCACGGGAAGCAATAAATCGAGGGCGATGGCCGCCGGCCGTGCTGGTAATGCCGGCCGGAGCTTGGCGCTCCTCGATTTCCGGTTCAGCTATCACCACAGCTCTACCCGAGGGTCAAGGGCCGAATGGGCCTTCTCAGGCCGTTCGCGACGGACCACCGCGCCTGCCGAATAAAAGAGCCAATACAAGGCCTGCGACGAAGCCGCCGACGTGGGCCATGTAGGCGACGCCGCCGGCATCCGCGGTTTCGTCGGTACGGGCGATCGAGCCGAAGCTGCTGAAGAGCTGCAGAACGATCCAGAAGCCGATGACCGCGATCGCCGGTAACGAGATAATCTGGCGGATCACCAGGACGTCGACGCGCGCGTGCGGGAACATCAGGATGTAGGCGCCGAGCACGCCCGCGATGGCGCCCGAGGCTCCGACGTTCGGCAGGCTCGAATGGCTGTTGAAGTAATATTGCGCGAACGTCGCCGCTATCCCGCATGCGACGTAAAAAAGGAAATAGCCGAGGTGGCCCAGCCGGTCCTCGACGTTGTCCCCGAAGATGTAAAGATAGAGCATATTGCCGAAGAGGTGCATCCAGCCGCCGTGCATGAACATCGCGGTGAAGATCGTCGGCACGTTGCCCGCGGGATCGTGGCTGAAGCGACTTGGGATAAACGCCCAGTCGCGAACGAATGTCTCGCCGCCGTTCAGTTCGACAAGGAAGAGGAAAACGTTGGCGGCGATCAGGCCGTAGGTCACGACGGGCGTGGTTCTAAGCGCCGTATCGTCATCGCCGACCGGGAACATGCGCTTTTCCCTCGCGGGCTAAGTTTCCGCCAAGACAATCGGTTTATGTGCCGACATCAGATAATTAACGTCCGTGTCGGGATTGAGGGTCCATACGTCCTTCAGCGGATTGTAGCTGATGCCTTCGAAGTGCGGGTTTATAAGGCCCGCCGCTTTGGTATAGCGCGCGAGTTCTTCCGGGGTAATGAAGCGATCCCACTGATGCGTGCCGCGTGGCAGCCAGCCGAGGACATACTCCGCGCCGACGATGGCGAGCGCCCAGGCCTTGAACGTGCGGTTCAATGTCGAGAAGATGGCGACGCCGCCCGATCGAACGAGAGCAGCGCATTCGGCGATGAACTTTTCCGGATCCGGGACGTGCTCGACGACCTCAAGGCAGGCGACGACATCGAACTTGCGGCCCTCCGCGACCAGGTCCTCAACGCGAACGGCGCGGTAGTCGATGTCCAGCTTCTGCGCCTCGGCATGGCTTTTCGCGATTGCGACATTGCGTTCGGATGGGTCGATCGCGGTAACGGTCGCGCCCATGCGCGAAAGCGGTTCTGCAACGAGGCCGCCGCCGCAGCCGACGTCCAATGCCGTCAATCCCGCGAGCGGCCGCAGCCCCCGCGCATCGAGATTGAAGTTCGCTACAACTCGATCGCGGATGAACGATAGTCGGGGCGGCCCGATCTGGTGAAGCGGGCGAAATTTCCCGTTCGGGTTCCACCACTCCGAGGCAAGGCGTGAGAAACGCTGGACTTCCTCGGGGTCGAGGGTCGCGTTTGCCGTCGGCGTCTCGTTTGGCTGGTGATTGGCTGCGGTCATAGCGGGCTCCGGTTGCCGGTAGTCGTCTGCCCGGCGGGGCGATTGTCAAGCGGCGGACGATCGCATGGCTCTCATGCGCACCGGTGTCCCGGCCTCTCGGATATTGCGGGTGGGCGTCCGAGCCGCTAATAAGCGCGGGACTCAATCCAGACATTAAGGCTCAGCCGGTCCGTTTCTGGGCCCGTGCGAGCTTGCAGCAGGCGCAGGAAGCCCCCTCAGGATGGCGACGGTTGTGATGAAATTCGGCGGCACGTCGGTCGCCAACGTCGAACGCATCCAGAATGTGGCGCGCCACGTCAAGCGTGAGGTCGATGCGGGCAACAAGGTCGCTGTGATCGTCTCGGCGATGTCGGGCGTCACAAACCAGCTCGTCGCCTGGGTGAAGGAAACCTCGCCGCTCTACGATCCGCGCGAGTACGATTCCGTCGTTGCGACGGGCGAACAGGTGACGGCAGGTCTTCTCGCAATTGCGTTGCAGGCGATGGGCCTCAAGGCGCGCTCGTGGACGGGCTGGCAGGTTCCGATCAAGACGAGTGCAGCCCACGGAGCGGCGCGCATTCTCGATATTCCGGGCAGCGAGCTCAGAAAGCACATCGATGCCGGGGAAATCGCGGTCATCACCGGATTCCAAGGGATCGAGACGAAGGGAAATCGCGTTTCGACGCTCGGGCGCGGCGGCTCGGATACGAGTGCCGTGGCCATCGCCGTGGCGCTCGAAGCCGACGTCTGCGATATCTATACAGATGTCGACGGCGTTTACACGACCGATCCGCGCATCGTGCCGAAAGCGCGGCGGCTCGCTAAAATTTCCTATGAGGAGATGCTGGAAATGGCGTCGCTCGGATCGAAGGTTTTGCAGACCCGTTCGGTCGAGCTGGCCATGGTCTATAAAATGAAGACGCGGGTACTTTCGAGCTTCGTCGCGCCGGATGCCATGAAAGCCTTTCACTCCGGCCATATCGAAGACATCGGAACCATCGTTTGCGACGAGGATGAGATCGTGGAACAGCAGGTCGTGAGCGGCATCGCTTATGCCAAAGACGAAGCCAAGGTGACGCTCCTGAAGGTCGAGGACAAGCCGGGCGTCGCGGCGCGCATTTTCGGGCCGCTCTCGGACGCCAGCATCAACGTCGATATGATCGTGCAGAACGTAACGCCGGACGGCAAGCACACCGACATGACGTTTACCGTCCAGGCAGCCGAGCTGCCGCGGACGCTGGACGTTCTGAAGAGAGCGAAGTCCGACATCGGGCATTTCGACATCAAGAGTTCGGCCGATGTCGTGAAGATCTCGGTCATCGGCGTCGGGATGCGCAGCCATGCAGGCGTTGCCGCTCAGATGTTCAAAACTTTGTCCGAAAAAGGCATCAATATCCACGCCATTTCGACGTCAGAGATTAAAATCAGTGTATTGATTGATGCGGCTTATGCCGAACTGGCCGTGCGTACCTTGCACACGGTCTACGGTTTAGACAGCGACTAGGCGCGGGCTCTTTCAGCCGCGTCTCTTACCCTTGTGTTAGCCGCCGAGTGCGGCGGGACGATAGGCATGATTGCGCGGCGCGATGATCCGAGACCCTTGCCGAGCGAGACCTCGCTCCGGGTGATCATGCGCGGATTGCGCGAGATCATGGCGGATGGCGGCGAGGGTCAGGAGAAGCTCGACCGCATCGTCCGCCAGATTTCGGGCGTCATGGTCGCCGAGGTCTGCTCGATATATCTGAAGCGCCAGGACGGTTCGCTGGAGCTCTTCGCGACCGAGGGCCTCAATCCGTCTGCCGTGCACAATACGCGCATGAAACGCGGGGAAGGCCTCGTCGGGCGGTGCTCGGAACTCGGCGTGACCGTCAACGAGCCCGAAGCGTCGAGCCATCCGGCATTTTCATATCGCCCTGAGACGAGCGAAGAAATCTACCATGCGCTGCTTGCGGTGCCGATATCGCGGGCGGGGCAGGTTCTCGGCGTGCTCGTCATTCAGAACCGCATGCCGAAGGAATATTCCGACGAGGACGTCGAGGTGCTGCAGGCCACCGCGATGGTGATTGCGGAAAATCTCGTCTCGGGCGCGGTTGCCGGAACGGGCGCGGCGCTCGAATTCTCGCGCTCGCAGCCGATGGCTCTCGAGGGTGAGCCGCTGTCAGAGGGTATCGCGCTCGGGCATGTGGTTTTGCACGAACCGCGCATCGTCGTGACGCATCTGTTGTCGGACAATCCGGTCGCCGAGATCGAGCGCCTGGAGCAGGCGCTTGAGAAACTGCAGACCAACATCGACGAGATGTTTGAGCATGAGCACTTGTCGACGATCGGCGAGCATCGGGACGTGCTCGAAGCCTATCGCATGTTCGCGCATGACAAGGGCTGGCATCGTCGCCTGCGCGAAGCCGTCGAAGGCGGCCTGACGGCGGAAGCTGCGGTCGAGCGCGTCCAGAATGCGATGCGTACGCGCATGCTGCGCCAGCACGACACGTACTGGCGGGAGCGCCAACGTGATCTCGACGATCTTTCGGACCGGCTGCTCAGGGTGCTGGCGGGCCGGCTTAAAAGTTCCGAGGACGACACGGGGATGCCGGCGGACGCGATCCTCGTGGCGCGAACGATGGGTCCGGCCGAACTCCTCGACTATGACCGCAGCCGGTTGCGCGGGCTTGTCGTCGAAGATGGATCGAGCCAGAGCCATGTTGCGGTCGTCGCCAAGGCGCTGGGCATCGCGGCCATCGGCCAAGCGGCTGGCATCGTCGATCGCGTCTCTACGGGCGACGCTGCGATCGTCGATGCGGTCACGGGCGAAGTGCATCTCAGGCCAACGGCCGAGGTCATATCGGCTTATTCCGACAAGGTACGTTTCCGGGCCCGGCGGCAGAAACGCTATCTCTCTCTACGAGACCGCCCGGCGATCACGAAAGACGGCATTCGCATCACGCTGATGATGAACGCCGGTCTCGTCGTCGACATGTCTCATCTGGGCGAGTCGGGCGCCGACGGTGTCGGGCTCTATCGCACCGAGCTGCAGTTCATGCTGTCGGACGTATTCCCGCGGCTCGACCGGCAGACGCAGCTTTATCGTTCGGTGATCGAGGAGGCCCAGGGAAAGCCGGTCGTCTTCCGGTCTCTCGACATCGGCGGGGACAAGGTCCTTCCGTATCTGCGGCAGCCGAAGGAAGAGAACCCGGCGCTCGGCTGGCGCGCGATCCGCATGTCTCTCGACAAACCGTCGCTTTTCCGGCTGCAGATTCGCGCGCTGCTCAAGGCTGTGGCTGGACGCGAGCTGAGGATCATGATCCCGATGGTCTCGGCGGCTTATGAGCTTGGCGCGATCCGGGCGCTGATCGAGCGGGAAAAGGCGTTCCTGACGAAGCACGGATATCAGTTGCCGAGCAACATTCTGGTCGGCGCCATGTTCGAGGTGCCCGCGCTGCTTTTCGATCTCGACGCGTTTCTGACCCGCGTGGACTTCGTGTCGATCGGCTCGAACGATCTGATGCAGTTTCTGTTCGCGGCCGATCGCACCAACGCGCGCGTGGCGAGCCGGTTCGATGTGCTCACGCCTGCACCATTGCGCGCGTTGCGCACGCTCATCAAAGCCGCGAAGAAATACAAGGTGCCTCTGACACTTTGCGGCGAGATGGCGGGCAGCCCCCTTGAAGCGATGACGTTGATCGCGCTCGGCCTCAGATCGCTGTCGATGGCGCCGGCGGCCATTGGTCCGGTCAAGACGATGATCCTTTCGCTCAATGCCGAAAAAGCCTCGGCTTGCGTCGAAGAACTTCTCAAAGAAGGTGCCAAAGACGTACGCATGTCTTTGCAGCAGTTCGCGGAAAGAGAAGGCGTCGCGATCGAGGGCTGAGCGTGATCAAAAGGCCTTTGACAAAAAGACTTTTTTAACCAAAATGGAGGTGAGGGTTAAGGGGCCGGCGCGTTATGCCGGATGATGTATGCGTCGAGGCGTTGGGCGGAGCGTTTCGGTTGACGGTCATGTGCAAAGTGCACACATGGCGCGTCGCCACGATCAATTTTCCAATCATGTACAAGCACGGCAGGATCGGGAGCTGATCGCCCGGTTCTTTACGGATTTGCGGCGGGCGTTACGGCTGACGCTGCCACAGGCCGCGCAGTACATGCGCGTGCATCCGGAAATCATCGAGGCGCTGGAAATGGGACAGGTCGAGGACCTGCCGCCGTGGCCGCAGACGTCCCAGATCATCATGGATTATACATCCGTCGCCGGCATCGACGGGCGTCCCGTGCTCACAGCCGTCGGCGGTCTCCTCGTTGCGCTTCAGCAGGCGTATGAACCGCCGCTGGCACAACGGTCAGATAACCATCCCCAGCAGGCGGGCTCTGCCATGCAGGCCGGCGGCCAATTCGTTCGGGCAGGGTCGGTGATTGCCAACGGCGCCCGGCGGTTGCCGAAAGATGCCATGCACCAAATTCGCGAGAGACCTCAGCGCGCGCTCTACGCTCTGTCGCTGCCGCTGTTTTTCCTGCTGTTTTTCCACGCGTCTATTTTCGATGGCATCGTCCGGCCTTTCAGCGCCGCGGTGAACAGTGCCAGCGCCTACTTTCAAGAGCATTTCGCTCCGGTCCGGGACGGTTTTCGCTGGATCGAAGTCCGCGATCCCCGGTCGCGCCGCGCTGACAAATTGCAGATTGCGAGTGGTTCGTATTAGATGCGCCGCAGCTGAGCGCCGCGGGTCGTTGATCGCGGCCGAACCGGATCGCATCATCTGACATCATGACATCATTGCCGCGCGATAAACTCGACCGTCTCCTCGAGCGCTGGATGGCTATCCAGGACGAGCTCAATCATGGCGTGTCGCAAGCTGCTTACGTCAAACTCACGAAGGAGTTTTCCGATCTCTCGCCGGTCGTCGCCCAGATCGAGGCGCTGCGTAAGGCGGAGGCCGAGAAAGCCGACCTCGAGCATCTGATCGCGGAGCCTTCGGCCGACAAGGATATGATCGATCTCGCTTATGCGGAGCGGGCGTCGCTCGCCGAGCGCATCGTCGGCCTTGAGCAGCAGCTGCGCATCGCGCTTCTTCCCAAGGATGCAGCGGACGAAAAGAGCGCGATTCTTGAAGTGCGTGCGGGAACGGGCGGCGATGAAGCGGCGCTGTTCGCAGCCGATCTCTTTCGGATGTATTCGCGCTATGCAGATCTCAGAGGCTGGAAGGTCGAAGTCATTTCGGCATCCGAAAACGACCTTGGAGGCTACAAGGAAATCGTCGCCTCGATCACCGGAGAAGGGGTGTTCGCGCGGTTGAAATTCGAATCTGGCGTGCATCGGGTGCAGCGCGTGCCGGCGACGGAAGCGAGCGGTCGCATTCATACGTCGGCGGCAACGGTTGCGGTGCTGCCGGAGGCCGAAGACGTCGAGATCGATATCAAGCCGGACGACATCCGTATCGATACCATGCGGGCCGGCGGTGCCGGCGGCCAGCACGTCAACAAGACGGAATCGGCGGTTCGCATCACGCATCTGCCGACGGGCATCGTCGTCGTCTCGGCTGAAAAATCACAGCATCAGAACCGCCGCTTGGCGATGAACGTGTTGAAGGCGCGCGTCTATGAGCTTGAGCGCGAGAAGGCCGCAAACGAGCGCTCGGACGCCCGCAAATCCCAGGTCGGCTCGGGTGATCGCTCGCAGCGCATCCGGACGTATAATTTTCCGCAGGGACGGGTCACCGACCATCGCATCAATCTGACGCTCTACAATCTCGATGAGGTCATGGCCGGGAACGGCCTCGACGCGTTGGTCGATGCGCTCATCACCGATCATCAGGCGACGATGCTGGCCGAACTTAGCGCGGCGTAACCGAAGGTTGACCATCGTGCAAAAAGGCCAACGCGCTTTCGAGCACGATGAAACCGTGGGCGCGGCCTTGGCTCGGATGACGCGCGCCTTCGGCGAGGCTGGGCTGGATTCGGCCGCGTGGGATGCCCGCATTTTGTTGCAAGGTCTCCTCGGCATCGACGGAACGGCATTGCTGACGAAACCTGAACAGCCGATCGGCAGCGCGGCGGACCGTATCGCCGATGCGGTTCAGCGGCGGCTGGCGCATGAACCCGTTTCTCGCATTCTCGGCGTGCGCTCGTTTTATGGCCGCGAATTTATCGTTACGCCCGACGTGCTCGATCCGCGCCCCGATACCGAGACCGTCGTCGAACTCGCCCTTGAAATCATCAAATCGGCCGGGCTCAATGACAAGGCGGTGCGTATCGCCGACATCGGAACAGGCTCCGGTATTTTAATCGCGACGCTTCTGGCGGAACTGCCGCTTGCGTCCGGTGTCGCCACCGACGTCAGCGCGGCGGCACTTGAGGTCGCCAAGCGCAATGCGGAACGGCTGGGGGTCGCAAGCCGCGCAAATTTCGTTGCGACACGTGGTCTCGCCGGATGCGGCGGGGCCTTCGATCTGATCGTTTCGAACCCACCTTATATTCCAAGCGGTGAAATTCCCGGCCTAGGACCGGAGGTTCGCGAATACGATCCCATGCTTGCATTGGACGGTGGATCAGACGGCTTGGACGTCTATCGCGAAATTGCCCAAGAAGCTGCGTGCACCGGCATTGCCAAGCGTTTGGTCATCGAGATTGGGGCAGGGCAAGTCATTGATGTGGAAGCTGTATTCCGATCGTCAGGATGGAGCTTGGTCACGACGAAGCGGGACTTGGGCGGTCATGTACGCGCTGTGGCTTTGGAGATACATCTTTAACGCCTTCAATCATTTCTGTTTGCGGATCTCTGTTTCCGAGGTAATATCAGCGTCGACGAGTTTGATCGGATGTGCCTGGAACAGGCGACGCCTCAAGTGTGGCGCAACAAACCGGCCGTCCTATCTCAGATCATCAGCGCAAATTTCGCGAACGTTGCCGTTTGCTGAATAGCGAGTATCGGGTTCTTTCCCCGATGCCGTGAGCGCTACCAAGACGCTCCTTGCAGACGATTCAAACATGAGTTGCAGTTGTCGTTGACCGAGGAAATTGCGATCTGCCCGAAGAACGGGCGACAGAGCCAAGGGGCTGCAGCCTGTGTGGGGCACAGGCGACTTTAGGATCGTCTTTTGTGAATTGGATCGAAGGATCCATGACGCAGCCCATCATCGATGAGCGCGCGTCGACGTTAGAATATCAACGATTGTGAACGGGAGCCCATGAGGCAAGGACAGCAGAACCGCCGTGGTCGCGGTCGGAACAATAATAACCGCAAATCACAGAACCCCCTGATGCGGAGCTTCGAGAGCTCAGGGCCGGATGTGAAGATCCGCGGCACCCCCTCTCACATTGCGGAAAAATATGTTTCGCTCGCGCGCGACGCCCTATCGTCCGGCGATCCGGTATTGGCGGAAAATTATCTGCAGCACGCCGAACATTATAATCGCATCATCCTGAGCTATCGCGAACAGATGGCGCAGCAAGGCGGTGTCGATCCGCTCAGCAACAACAGCGCGACCCGCACGCATACGCTCGGCGGTCCCGACGGAGGTGACGGCGACGAGTTCGGGGAGGACGAGGGCGACGAATTCGGCGTCCAGGCACAGCAGCCGTCCGGCGATGTGCCGCAGCAGTCCTTCCAGCAGCAGCAGCCGCGCAACTACGATCATCAGAACCGCTACGACAATCGTTCCCAGCGGCATGACCGGGATCAGCGCTACAACAACAATCGCCATGATCGCGGTGACGGACAGCGGTTCGACCGAGGCGATCGCCAGGATTTCCGGGGCGACCGGAACGACCGGAACGGTTCGGGCGAAAACCGTTATCGCGACGATCGCCGCTCCTACGGAAACGGCGGAGACAATCATCAGGACGGTGGTTTCCGCCGTCGCGAACGATATCAGGGACCGAACGGCGGCGATCGCGAGCTTGGAAACGGCGGTGGCTTTCGGTCTGAAGGCCCGCAACAACCTCAGCAACCGCAACCGGCTCCAGCGCCTGAGCGTGCTGCCCCGCCAGTGCAGGCGGCAGCACCTGCGGCACCTCCGGCCGAACAGCAGGAGCAACCAGCTTTCTTGCGTCGCCCCGTCCGTCGTCCCCGGCGCGAAGCTCAGGCAGCGCCAACGCCCGCGACCGACGATCAGGAATAAGTGGAGATTTTCCGACGGCATTTGCTCCGCCGCCGCTTTTGGCGGCGCGCGCAGATGTCGTTTCCTGCTCTTGTTCGTCATGGCGACGAAGGCCGGGATCCGCCCGGCCAGATATTTTCGCTATTGCTGATGGTTAGACGGATGCCCGCCTGAGCGAGGATGATGCTCTAACGTTCGGCCTCTCTTTCGATGACACCCGTTAACGTCATGGCCGCCCATGAGGTGGTGCGAGCTGTTCTGGCTGGCCGGGTCGAGTCCCGGCCATGGCGTAGCTGTGCGAGGGGCACGGCTCCCAACGGGGCAAAGCAATGCTTTCGAGCGGTTCGGGACTCAAACCCTTAACCGGATGGCGTTAAACCGCCTCGACTCCGGCGAGCCGACTTTTGCCAGGCCCCGAAATTCTCTAAGCTTTTAGCATCACGGCCTCTTTTCTAGGCGCTGCTCGACTCCCATATCGCAGACGTATCAAGCCGGAGGGGATGCCGATGATGGGTCTTTGGCCGCGCGTTGATGATTGAAATCAAATCGCATGGCATTCTTCTCGAGCCTCAATGGGCGGGAGGCGTGCGCTGGAGGACGCGACATGAACTTTGAACGATACACGGACCGCGCGAAGGGCTTCATCCAATCCGCCCAGTCGCTGGCACTCAGAGAGAATAATCAGCAAGTCACTCCCGACCACCTTCTGAAAGTTTTGCTCGACGATCCCGAGGGTCTCGCAAGCGGGCTTATTCAGCGCGCCGGCGGCGACTCGCGGAAAGCGCTTCGGGACGTCGAAGCGTCTCTTGCGAAGAAGCCGAAAGTCACGGGCGGTTCGGGTGGCGTCTACGTCTCGCCCGAGGCCGCGCGGCTTTTCGATGCTGTCGAAAAGCTTGCCGACAAGGCGAGTGACAAGTTCGTCACCGCCGAGCGGCTGCTGTTGGCATTGGCGCTCGATACCTCGACCGACGCTGGCCGCATATTGCGTGATGCCGGCGTGACGGCGGACAAGCTCAACGCGGCGATCAATGATCTTCGCAAAGGACGGACCGCAGACACGGCTTCGGCGGAGCAGGCTTACGATGCGCTGAAGCGTTATGCGCGCGATCTGACGGAAGCCGCGGCGACCGGCAAGCTCGATCCAGTGATCGGCCGCGACGAAGAAATCCGTCGCACCATCCAGGTGTTGTCGCGGCGCACGAAGAATAACCCCGTGCTCATCGGTGAGCCTGGCGTCGGCAAGACGGCGATCGCCGAGGGGCTGGCGCAGCGCATCGTCAAGGGCGACGTTCCGGAAAGCCTCAAGCACAAGAAGCTTCTTTCGCTGGACATGGGCGCCCTGATCGCGGGCGCGAAATATCGCGGCGAGTTCGAGGAGCGCTTGAAAGCCGTGTTGTCCGAGGTTCAGGCCGAGGGCGGCAACATCATCCTGTTCATCGACGAGCTGCACACCATCGTGGGTGCGGGCAAGACCGAAGGCTCGATGGACGCGGGCAATCTCTTGAAGCCTGCTCTCGCACGCGGCGAACTGCACTGCGTCGGCGCGACGACACTCGACGAATATCGCAAGCACATCGAGAAGGACGCGGCGCTTGCTCGTCGTTTCCAACCTATCTTCGTGTCCGAGCCGACGGTCGAGGATACGATCTCGATCCTGCGCGGGCTCAAGGAGAAGTATGAGCTGCATCACGGCGTGCGCATCACCGACAGCGCGCTCGTGGCGGCGGCGACGCTGTCGAACCGCTACATCACCGACCGCTTCCTTCCCGACAAGGCGATCGACCTTGTCGACGAAGCATCGTCGCGGCTTCGCATGCAGGTCGATTCCAAGCCCGAAGAGCTCGACGCCATTGATCGCGATTTGATGCAGTTGATGATCGAGCGCGAAGCCCTCAAGAAGGAAACCGATGCGGCATCGAAAGATCGCCTGGGGCGCATCGAAAAAGAAATTGCCGACCTCGAAGAAAAATCGAAAACGCTGACGGCGCGCTGGCAATCCGAAAAGGAGAAGCTCGGCTCGGCGCAGAAGCTCAAGGAAGAACTCGACGGCTTGCGTAACGAGCTGGAGCAAGCGCAGCGCCGGGGCGATCTCGCGCGTGCGGGCGAGCTGCGGTATGGCCGCATTCCGGAACTTGAGAAGAAGCTTGCGACGATCGAATCGCAGGAAGGCAAAGGCGCGATGGTCGAAGAGGCCGTGACGCCGGACCAGATCGCGGCCGTCGTGTCGCGCTGGACGGGCGTGCCGGTCGACAAGATGCTCGAAGGGGAGCGCGACAAGCTTCTGAAGATGGAAGAAGCGCTGTCGAAGCGCGTCATCGGCCAGAAGGAAGCTGTCATCGCCGTTTCGACGGCGGTTAGACGTGCGCGCGCAGGGCTGCAGGATCCGAACCGGCCTATCGGCTCGTTCATGTTCTTGGGGCCCACCGGCGTCGGCAAGACCGAGCTGACGAAGGCGCTCGCCGGATATCTCTTCGACGACGACACGGCGCTCATCCGCATCGACATGTCGGAATACATGGAGAAGCATTCGGTTGCGCGTTTGATCGGTGCGCCTCCGGGCTACGTCGGCTACGAGGAAGGCGGGGCGCTGACGGAAGCGGTTCGCCGTCGTCCGTACTCGGTGGTTCTCTTCGACGAAATCGAAAAGGCTCACCCGGACGTTGTACAGCTGCTGTTGCAGATTTTGGAAGACGGCCGTTTGACCGACTC
>JAICLG010000020.1 GCA_025927515.1 Hyphomicrobium sp. | reverse complement strand
GGTATCTGCCGCCTCGGTCGGACAAGTGGCAGCCTTCCCGTCCGGGAATCCGTGGAAGTGCTGAAGATGCATCATGCTGGGCGGCAAGCCCGCAAGATCGATCGATGTGGTGAGTTTTCCATCGACAATTTCGAACGTCGCAGTGCCGGTCGTGGACGTTCCGATCTTGCCTGCATTCATCGGGTGCAGCTTAGCTGTAAACCGCTCTGCCGCGAGGCTCGATGCAGCCGACATCGCGAGAACGATGGGAGCAATCACAGCGATGCGAGAATAGGAGAGGGCGCTCTTGCGTTTCATGATTTTTCCTTTTTCGCGTTAAGAGGCGTTGGGCCGAAAGGCTGGTGTTCGGGACCGGTGCAAAGCAATTCCGACTTGAAGCGATTGACCGAACCGTTGGGCGCGATCGACGAAAAGTGCAGCGGCCTCGCCCGGGCAAATCTCGGCAGCGGTTTCTCCGAACAAGGCGAGCCAGCGCATGAAATGCGTCTTCTCGATTTCCGCGACCCGCGCGTGCGGAAGCATTGGATGGCCTTTGTAACGTCCGCTCTTCAGCGTTGCCGATGACCAGAACGCGCACATGTTCTCTAGATGCGCCGGCCAGTCCTTGACGTTGGCCTCGAAGATCGGACCCAGGAGTTCGTCACGCCGGGCTTTTGCATAGAACGCATGCACCAGATCGCGGATTATCGGTTCGGTGATGCTGACGGTTTCGCCAGACAGCTGAGAATTGTTCGTCCCTGTTATCGCGGTGCTCATAGGACGTTCTCCCGAATGGGCGCAGCGAAGCTCAACCCTCCCGGGGTGTGACGGGAGATTGACTATGTGCGCCGCACGTACTCTCGTCGGTATGGCTCGTGATTTAATCCAGTCCTGCCGGTCGCGACGGCGATCGGATGTTGCGAGGATGCCGAGCGGACGGAAAAATCCTCATAAGTGACGTTTTCAATATATCTTTTACGCCGGAATGTCCATATACATGACGCTCAATAAATCAATTAGACGTGAGAGCATCAGATGCAACTCACCATGTTCTCCGATCTCGCATTGCGGGTTCTGATGTACACGCAGGCCGCAGGCGATCGATTGGTGACAATCGATGAGATCACCGGCGCGTACAACGTTTCGCGCGCTCATCTCAATAAGGTCGTCAATGCATTGACGCGAGCCGGTTATTTAAAGGCCGTGCGAGGCCGTGCGGGCGGAGTTCGTCTTGGAAAGCCGCCTGAGGAAATCGGAATTGGAAATGTCATCCGGGCGACAGAACCGGATTTCGCGCTTGTCGAATGTTTTGCGACCGGAAACCAGTGCGTCATTACGAAATGCTGCAGGCTGAAAGGCGTTCTCGATGATGCGCTGCAGGCTTTCTTGACGACGCTCGATCAGCACACATTGGCGACGATCGCTCTTAAGCCGCGTGAATTTCCGATATCGCCGCGGCACCCGCGTCACGGCAAAGCGCAAGATGACCTCGCGACCGAGAACGTTCGCCTGAAACCGCCGGTCGTCCGCCCCAAAGCGAGCTAATCCTGCGCGCGGCGGTGAAACTCTACATAGAAGCGGACCGCGCCGAGCGGCTCTACTTCATGCAAGATAGCAGGTTCGATAACGCCCGGCGGTGTCTCGGGCGTTAGCACCTCGGTGTGCGCTGTCCGCGTCGGATCATTGATGCGATACACCAGCTGACCTTCGAGAACATGGATCAGCGCCCAGACGTCTTGCTTCGTGCTGTGGGCTTTCAGTAGTGCCTTTGGAACTGTCGTCTCCGTGAAGATTTCGGTTCGCCGATAAGGCCGCACGTCGGAAGGCATAGGCATTACGAACACTCTCAATTCATCGGTAGATGCAGTCGTCAGATACAATCGCCTGCAAAACGTACATCAACGTTTAACGCGAAGAACGCTGGCATTTTTTCAAACGCGTTTGCATTGCGACGTTCGGGTGAGGTCTGCAGCTTTTCAAAGTGCGGCATCGTCATCTCGACGCTGTATTTCGTCGCGCTTACCGCCCTGAGGCGTAAAAGCGTCATTGACAATATACCTTGATGTAGAGAATTTCGCGCCGGGCATTTCGCTCGAATGACTCGCGATGCTGACGAAAAGAGATCAGCCATGACGCAAATGGCCACGACGTATTCTTCCGGTACATTCAAAGAGGATGATCGTGCGCTAGCGAAAATTTTTGCTGGCTATTCGATCTCGGCCGCTGCCTGGCTCCTCTTTGCGACTTTCGTCGGTATCGTACTGGCTTACAAGTTCGGAGCTCCGGAATTCGGATCCGGTGCGTGGCTCACCTTCGGGCGGTTGCGGCCGATCCACACGAACGCGACGTTTTACGGCTTTGCCAGCATCGCTCTTGTCGGTCTGGCATATTACGTGGCCGTGCGCAGTTGTCGTACTGCAATCTACAGCACGCGATTAGCGTGGTTAGGGCTGGCGTTGTTCAACGTGGCCGCGATCGCGGGCACTATCGCGCTGGATCTCGGCTACAGCGCCGGTGATCTGGAATATCGCGAATGGCCTTGGCCGATTCGCGTGATCTTTCTGGCAGCGTTGCTGGTGACGGCGTGGAACTTGGTCGCGACAGTCGCACGCCGCAGCACGGAAGATATCTATCTTTCCAACTGGTACATGATGGGCGGCGTCTTATGGACGTGCATCATCGCCGTCGTGGCCATTCTACCTTGGTATCAATACGGCCTCGGGCAAGTGGCCGTGTCGGGCTTCTACATGCACAATGCTGTCGGCATGTGGTTCACGCCGTTGGCGCTGGGTACATTCTATTATGCGCTTCCGAGATTGCTCAATCGGCCGATCTATTCGTATGCCTTGGGTGTATTCGCGTTCTGG
Source organism: Hyphomicrobium sp. (assembly GCA_025927515.1). Taxonomy (GTDB): domain Bacteria; phylum Pseudomonadota; class Alphaproteobacteria; order Rhizobiales; family Hyphomicrobiaceae; genus Hyphomicrobium_B. The sequence continues at coordinate 14,873 of JAICLG010000020.1, read as the reverse complement.
ACCAATCTGGTCTTTTATCCGATCATCGGCTCTCACCACTTTCTATTCAGCCCGCTTCCCTGGTGGCTGCAAACGACCGCTATCGTTTTTAGCGTAGCCATGCTCGTGCCGGTGTTGGGCGGAAGTGCCAACTTCCTTCTGACCATTCGGGGCCACTTCGGACAGATGCGCGAGTCGTATCCCCTCGCATTCATTTTCGTTGGTGTGGTTGGCTATCTGGTCGGCTCGACGCAAGGAACGTTCGAAGCTTTTCGGTCCCTGCAAGCGGTCTGGCATTTGACCAATTTCACCGTCGGGCATTCTCATCTCACGATGTACGGCTTCGTTACCTTTGCCATCTGGGGCGGGACTTACGCTCTATTGCCTGCAGCCACGGGTAAATATCCTGCGCAGGCCGGTTTGGCGCTGCACTTCTGGATGGCTCTGGTTGGCAGCTTTATCTACGTCGTTTCGCTGTCGATCGGTGGCACCATTCAGGGGATGGACTGGGTCAATCAATTGCCATTCATTCAATCGGTCGTGGATATGCAGCCGTTCTACGTATGGCGCGGCGTCGGCGGGTTGCTGATGTTTCTAAGTCACTTTGTGTATGCCTGGAATGTTTGGCGGATGACCTACGGATCAAGCGCCAAGACAGTGCCGCAGGGGTCGTCGCAGATCGTGGAAGACGTGACATGAACAAGCTCGTATTGATCGCCGGCGGGTCGACGCTGGTTTATGCGGGTCTTGCGTTGCTCATGGGTGTTGCTCCCGGCATCATGCTTTCGCGAACGCCACCCGGCCCGGGCGTGAAGCCACTGACAGCTCTCGAGGCTGAGGGCCGCGAAGTGTACGTCGCTAACGGCTGCAGCTACTGCCATACGCAGCAGGTACGTCCCTTGGCGCAGGACAAAGTATTCGGTCGTCCGTCGGCGCCGGGAGATTTTGCCTATCAGACGCCTGAGCTGCTTGGCTCGGAACGCACCGGCCCCGACCTCTCCAACGTCGGTGCGCGACAGCCGAGCGCAGTCTGGCAATATATTCACCTCTACAATCCGCGCGCGGTGGTTCCCGATTCAATTATGCCTTCCTTCGACTGGATGTTCGACGTCGTGGACAAAGCTCCGGCGGGTGTGAGTCCAGTGCCGCTGCCGAAGGCTTACGCACCGCCGCACGGCGTCGTGGTTCCGAAGCATGAGGCGCAAGCGCTCTTGGCTTATCTGCTGTCATTGAAGCAATCGCCTCTGCCGACGAGTGAGGTTGCTGGCGATATGGGCGGTTCGGCAGAAGCTGCGGCGCCGGCAACACCTGCCGCCAGCGGCAAGGAAGCGAGCGCGCCTGCTGCTGCAACGCAAGGATCCGCTAAGGGGAAGCAGTTATTCAGCACCAACTGCTCGGCCTGTCACCAGGAAACGGGAGAAGGTCTGCCAGGCGCTTTCCCGCCTCTCAAAGGCAATGCCGCTGTCAACGATCCGAATCCCGCGACGCACATGCACGCCGTGCTGTTCGGCCTTGCCGGTGCTACGATCGACGGCACCAAATACGAGAGCGAGATGCCGGAATTTGGCAGCATGCTTAGCGACGCCGACATCGCCGACATTATCAATTACGAGCGTAGCTCTTGGGGCAATCACGGCAAGCCTGTGACGGCGAAGGACGTGGCCGCCGAACGCGCCAAAGGCAAATAACGCGAGGACCATCATGGATCATCATATGACAGGGCCGCTTCTGGGTAACCTCGTCATCATTGCGATATGCGGAGCAATCACCGTGGCCTGCTTCGTGACTATGTTTTGGATGCTATTTCGTCCCGGCGAGACGGATCTGCATCATCCGAAATACGATATCCTGCGTGACGACCGATAGGGCAAAGGTGCAGACATGGAAAATGCGCGCGTGCGCGTCTTTTTGGACGACGGAACGCAGCCGATCGCCGATCAGGAACTGCGCAGTGAGGTCTCTCTCGATACGAGCGCATTGGCGGACGGGCCACATAAGCTGACTATCCGCGCGCTTAGTGAAAGCGGGCACGAGGGCGTCAAGGAAATTCCGTTTGTGGTGCATAACGGTCCAGGCATCGTCGTTTCCGGATTGCATCCTCACTCCATTCGTCGCGGCGAGGTTCGTTTCACTGTCGACGCATTCAGCGTGGAGGATCCGTTCGATCCACGCCGTGCCGAGGCGCGTTCATCCATACCGGTCTGGGTATGGGTGATGACCCTGTTTGTCATTGCGTGGGCGGTTTGGTACGCCGCGCGCATGTGGGATGTGCCGGCGGAATTTTCGCATTCGCCGACCTATAGCAGTCAGTCACTTTCAGATCATCAAGCGCCGCCGAAGAAGTAGCCTTTGATGTTTCGCGCACAATCCGTGTGAGCGAACGTCGCGATAAAAGGTCCACGGCCATGACCATAGATGATGTTGCGATCGCACGAGCCCTGCATGTGCTAGCCGTCGTCATTTGGATCGGCGGCGTATCCATGGCGACGACGGTGATGTTGCCAGCCGTGCGGCGTGGTGATCTCGGGAAGGATCCGCTACGCGCGTTTGATGCGATCGAGCACCGCTTCGTGTGGCAGGCCCGGTTTGCCGTTCTCGTCGTCGGCCTCAGCGGGCTCTATATGCTATGGCGTCTCGATCTTTGGGATCGATTCCAGTCCGCCACCTTCTGGTGGATGCATGCGATGGTCGGCGTATGGTTCTTGTTTGCCTTTTTTCTTTTCGTTGCCGAGCCGTTCATTCTACAGCGCTACTTTCGTCGATGGGCAGCGGCTCAGCCTGAAGCCGCGTTCGCTCGTTTGCATCGAGCGCACTGGGTTCTGCTCGTCCTCAGTCTCGTGACGATCTTTGGCGCCGTCGCGGGAAGTCACGGCTGGTCGCCATTCTGACGAGCACGATCACTTGGAGTGATCAGCCTTATAATCTAGGCAGCTACGGACGATTGGTGCGCATCCCGCATCACGACGGCCCCATTGATCGGTCGCGCCAGCGTATGTGACCTCCGCGACCTTGGCGTGAACGATACGAAATTGCACCCGGCAATAACCGCCGTTGGGCGGTGTCAGAACCGTGCCCAGAGGAAGCGCCGGCGTGATGGTAACGCCAGTCGGGACGGCGTCGGCGTGTTCGTACATCCAGATCTTTCCGCCGGGAATATTGTCCTCGTTGGTGGGATGCCCCGCGCACATGCGGAGATCGTTTTCGGGGAGCCCGATCAGTTCCGACTTGGCACGTAACGCCAAGTCGGCGTCTCTAATGGCGCAACCTCCGCACGCGCACATCAAGGCGATCAATGCCACACTACGAAAAGCGTAATGGCCCATGCTCGTCCATCCTCCCGATCGAATCGGACAAATGATAGCGAGCATGGCTCATTTGCGGGTGCGGCAAACGACGCAAATTAAAACTCGATTTGAGTACGCGAATAATTTCTCGCGGTGGCGCGCCTCACGTGGAGAGGAGCCGCCGCCGGTCTGTGCGGGCTCCGGCGTGATCTGGTAACAACCGCGCTTCTGGAATGGGCGAACGAGAGTTGAGCGCGGGACGTGCTCTGATGGCATGTGATGTCACTCGCAGCTCGTGATCAGAACCTGAGCCTCGCGCAGCAGTAGAGCACGATCGCTCGTCGAGCTTCTAATGGCCTCTGCTCATCCCGTAATAGCTGCCTTGAAGACGGCCGGACCATCATCAATCACCTAGCATATGAGATGATTTCGACAGCCAAGGCTGAGCTGCGGCGTCATTTCGAGCCGATGTTAATTGTTGACATATATAGTAAAGTATTGTCATTCAACAATTCTCAGTTTGTGATGGTCGGGTGACGGCAACAAGCGCGTTCCGATGGAATCTGCGCGAGTCGGTAAGTCAGTTGAAATGCGTTCGATCTCCGTCCAAGCTCAGGCATCTGCGGAAAAATTTCCATGCGGATGGTGTTTTGTAGGCAAGAGATCGGGAAACTCCGAAAAGAGCTGCGCGTTGGCGGTTCATTCGGCAAATGCAAGTGAGGAGCTTCAATGTACATTGCGATGAACCGGTTCAAGGTAATCAAGGGCCTCGAAAGTGAGTTCGAATCCGCCTGGAAAGGGCGTGACTCGCATCTCGACCGAATGAAAGGGTTTATTGAATTTCATCTTCTTCGTGGTCCTGAGCACGAGGATCACACGCTCTATTCATCCCATACGACGTGGGCAAGCTTCGCGGATTTCGAGGCTTGGACGAAGTCGGAAGAGTTCCGCGCTTCGCACAAGGGCGCAGGCGAGCGGAAGCCCCTGTTTCTCGGCCACCCTCAATTCGAAGGTTTTCAGGTCGTGCAATCGCTGAGCCTCAATAATAAAGCTGCGGCTGAGTAAGAGGCGTTTGAGGATGACACTCGCGGTGCGGGACAGTTCGTTGTCCGATCCAAATATCGAAAGCGCGGTGCGCAATGCGCTCCGCGAAAATCCGGACGGCGTTCTTGAGGCCGTCGCTGCCGCTCATTGCGCTCCTTACCGAGCCGTTCTCGATTGTCTTCCGTCCGGGAGCGCGGCTGTCGCATCGAAAGAGAGATTCGATCGAATTTGGGAGGATCTTACGAGCTGGGGGCCGGTGGTCTTTATCGTGCACACCGATGATGGTGTCTTTGAAACCGCCTGCACCATTCCCGCTGGCTCACATGCGCGGGGTTATTTCAATATTCACGGCGACAGTCCGCTTGGCGGCCATTTGAAAATCGAACGCTGCGCTGCGATCTACTTCATCGATCGTCCATTCTTCAAACGTCGCTCGTGCTCGATCCAGTTCATCAACTGCGATGGGCAGGCCATGTTCAAGATTTTCGTCTCGCGGGACGAAAACAAGAATTTGCAGCCGGAGCAGCTCGCTCGGTTCGAGAAATTACGCGCTGAGACAGCGTTATAGAGAAGATTAGAGCGTTAATGAAAATCGTTTCCTTATCTGCTCTCGTTACCCTTCTGGGAGTGTCTTTGGCATCGCTCCCGGCCATTGGCGATCCTGGAAAGGCAAACGAGAGCGGAAGTCTGCATGCGTCTCAGCCTCAGCGCATCATCGCAGCCGGTGGTGTCGTGACGGAGATTGTTTACGCTCTCAGGCGTGCCGACGTTCTGGTTGGCGTCGATAGCACGAGTACGTACCCGGCCTCGGCGCTCAAGGAAAAAGCCAACGTCGGCTATGTGCGGGCGCTTTCGTCCGAGGGGCTGCTTTCGCTCAATCCGACTTCGGTTATCGCGATCGAATCTGCCGGGCCGCCGGATATCTTGAAGGCCGTCGAAGATGCGGGCGTGCAGGTTTCCCATCTTCCCGATGTTGCGACGCCGGCCGGAATTTCGGCAAAGATCAAGGAAGTGGCGAAACTCGTAGGCGAACCGGTCAAGGGTGCGGCGCTTGCGGCGGAAACGGACAAACAGTTCGCCGCGCTCAGTGCGCTTCGCTCCAAAATCGAAAAGCCGCGCCGGGCATTGTTCATTCTATCGTTCATGAACGGCCGCGCCATGGTCGGAGGCCGCGATACCTCGGCCGATGGAATCTTGACGCTCGCAGGATTGCAGAACGCGGCTTCGACGCTCAATGGCTGGAAGCCGATCAGCGACGAAGCGCTTTTCGACGCAGCGCCGGATATCATCATTGCGATGGGTCACGGCCCGCAGGATGTGACCGTCAACAGTATCCTGGCCGTTCCCGCGTTCGCCGCAACTCCGGCCGCCAAATCGAAATCGATTTTCATCTTTGACGGCGGATATCTTTTGGGATTCGGACCGCGGACTTCAAGTGCCGCGCGCGACCTTCTTCTGGCTGCATATCCTAAGCTCGCCGGGCAAGATAAGCGCTCCGATCTTCAGTGATGCATCAGATTCCACAAGTCGCGTATCGTAGGTCGATCGTGCTGATGGCACTCTGTGTATTGCTCGTGCTGATTGCGGTCGCTGCAATCTCTCTTGGCTCGATTTCCATAGCGCCGAAGCGCGTCTTCGAAGTTCTTTTCGGAATGGAGCCGTCCGGGCAGATTGATTTCGCCCGCGACGCGCTGGTGATCACGCAAATTCGACTGCCGCGGTTGATCCTAGGTGCGGCGGTCGGTGCGGCGCTTGCGGCATCTGGTGCCGTGATGCAAGGGCTCTTTCGTAACCCGCTTGCCGATCCGGGTCTGATCGGTGTTTCGTCCGGCGCTGGATTTGCCGCTGCGGTCGCAATCGTTCTCGGTGGCCGGTTTTTGCCCGACGCAGCAACGAAGCTGCCATTTGCGTTCCTGCCGATGGCCGCATTTGTCGGTGCGCTGATGTCGACATTGATCCTGTATGTGGTTGCCAGCCGTGGCGGCCGGACATCGATGGCCATCATGCTTCTTGCAGGTATTGCTTTTGCGGCCTTGGCGGGAGCGGGAACCGGATGGCTCGCTTATATCAGCGACGATCGCCAGCTTCGCGATTTAACATTCTGGTCGATGGGCAGCTTAGGCGGCGCGACATGGAGCAAGGTCGCCGTTGTCGTGCCGATGGTCCTGCCGACGCTCATCGCCGTACCTTTTCTGGCGCGGGGCCTCAACGCAATGGCGCTCGGTGAGGCAGAAGCCTTTCATCTCGGGATCAGTGTGGATCGGCTCAAAACCGGAGCGATCCTTCTCGTTTCAATCGCTGTTGGTGCAGCGGTTGCGTGCTCCGGCCTGATCGGCTTCGTTGGTATCATTGTTCCGCATCTTCTCCGGCTTTCTGTCGGCGCGAATTACCGCTTCTTGCTACCGGCGTCGGCCTTGCTCGGCGCATCGCTGCTGGTCGGCGCCGATATTTGCGCCCGGACCATCGTTGCTCCGAGCGAACTGCCGATCGGGATTATCACCGCCACATTCGGCGCGCCGTTTTTTATCTGGCTTTTGCTACGTCGCGGCCCGGAGTTCGCGGTATGACCGAACTGCTCGCTGTTCATGATCTGACGTATCAGCTCGGCAATCGTAAGCTTTTGGAGCGGATCAGCTTCGCCGCAGAAGCAGGAGAGGTGTTGGCGATCGTCGGGCCAAACGGCGCCGGCAAGTCGACGCTGCTTCGCATGCTGTCGGGTGAGGAGCACCCAACCGAGGGGAGCGTATCGATTGGAGGGCAGAAGCTAGCGTCTATCCCGCAGCGGCAGCTAGCGTCCAGGCGTGCGGTGATGCTCCAGAATTCGCGTGTCGTTTTTCCTTTTACGGCATTTGAAGTGGTGCGCCTCGGAACGGAGGGAATAGGTGTCGGTCTGTCGCGCCGGGATAGAGATCAACTCGCGTTATCGGCGCTAGCGAATGTCGACGCAGAAGAATTTGCGGAGCGGAATTTTCTGACATTATCGGGCGGTGAGCAGCAGCGCGTTAGCTTCGCGCGCTCGCTGGCGCAACTGGCCGCAGGTCGAACGCACATATCTCCTCAGATATTATTGCTCGACGAACCGATAGCCAGCCTCGACGTCCGACACCAGTTGGCGCTTTTGGAACATGCGCGCACGCTCGCGCGTAGCGGGAATGTGCTGGTGATCGTGGTCCTTCATGATCTGACGCTGGCGCATACGTTTGCCGATAGGATTTTGGTTCTGCGAAAAGGCAAGCTCGCAACAATCGCGACGCGTAACGAACCGCTTTCGCGTGATTTGATCGAAGAGATATTCGAGGTCTCAATCGCGGCAGAACACTGCCACGGTACACCGTGGCGGCCACTTGATAGCGCTCATAAAGCGGGTGCGCTGGGCGAGAATCAAATGCCTCGGGCAGTCTTGTCGATTTGACAGCTGTATGCGGCGCTTGCCGCCGCAGGTAGGCATTTGGGTGATATCTGCAACACCGGCGCCAGTTGAATGATTACAAATCTTCCTCGGCCTCCAGAAGTTACCGTAAATCTCAATAAAAAAAGGCCATTTTACCGCGCCGTCGGGGATTACCGCGGATCGATTTTCTTTCACTCATTTTGTTGACTTATTTAGTAATATTTATCAGTGTGCACACGTCCGATCCGAAGATCGGGTTCTTCGTCCATTCCCATGAGGGAGGTGCGACGAAGACGAGGCAAGCCCGCCACGGTGCGCGATAAGCGCGAGCCAGCCAGCCCATACCAAATCAAAAAGCAACGGGGTTGTTATGGCGACGCGCGGTCTCAATGGTTCTCACGGTTTCCCTGTATTCAAAATATGTGCACGGTCCTTGACGCTTGGCTTGTCTATTGCAGCGTTGGCCTCCGTCGAGGCTGCAAGCGCTAAGGAGACCGAGCTTCCCGGTATCAACGTCCAAAGCGCCAAGGCCAAGAAAAGCAGCGCCGCTAATAGCAAACCTAAATCGAAGCAGGTTCAGGCTGCAGCTCCCGCGGCCGAGGCTGCGCCCACAGCGCCTCAAGGAAATGATGCCATCGAAGCCGCGCGCGTCGAGGCGCCGTATAACACGCCAGCCGGCATCAGCGTTGCTGGCCGCAGCGAGATCACCACGTTTGGTCAGACCAATGTTCAGGACGTTCTGCGTGCCATGCCGGGCGTTTCTACGGGTGACGATCCCAACAATCCTGGTCTAGCCATCAACATTCGCGGTTTCGAGGGCGAAGGCCGCGTAAACATGATGATCGACGGTGTTCGGCAGAACTTCCGGTTCACGGGGCACGATGCGTCAGGCTTCGCATATGTCGATCCACTGCTATTGGCGAGCATCGAGGTCCAGCGTGGCGCCGTGTCGGGAGTAGGCGGGTCCGGTGCGCTCGCGGGTTCTGCCAATTTACGCACGCTCGATGTCGAAGACATTTTGAAGCCTGGAAAGAACTATGGCGCACTCACGACCGCATCATGGGGAAGTAACGGCGTCGGATTTTCCGAGATGGGAGCAGGCGCTATTCGAAGCGGCGCCATCAGTATCGCGGGCGCCATCAGCAAGCACGACGTAGATGACTACGAAAACGGTCTTGGCCAGAGAGTGCCGTTTACCGATCAGGATCTGATCTCCGGACTGGCGAAAGTGCACATCCAGGTCGATCCGACACAGCGGTTGTCTTTCGGGACTGTCCTCTACAACAACGATTTCACAGCGAACTCATACGACCAGAACATCGATTCAAAGATCTACACCGCCAGTTACGAATACAATCCCGGAAACGATCTCATTAACTTCCGAGCCAATTTTTCAGGAAGCGATCTGACGATGAGGTACTTGAGCCCTGCTGATCGGCTGACGCCGTCCCCGGGATCGGACTCTTCAGGACGTCGAATTGAGGATCTCGGTTTAGGTTTCGACGTTTCCAACACGTCCCTGTTTGATCTCGCCGGCATACACGTCAAATCGAACTACGGGTATGAATATTTCCATGATGACGTCGATGCATTGAACAGCCGCGATCCAATCAAGAAGGGCGGAGTGAATTCCTCTGGCGATTCGACGACTCGTGGCGTGTTTTCTGAGACGACCTTCTCCAAGAGCATCTTCGATTTTATCGTTGGCCTCCGCTACGACGATTATGATCTGAAAGGCAGCGGCGACGTTTTCGTTGACCAGGTCTTTGGCTTCTACACGCCGCAATTGCCGCCATTTCTTTCGCTGGGTCCGTACAGCGTCGATAAAACCGATGGTGGATTCAGTCCGACACTTACGCTGGCTGTTAAACCCGTCGATTGGTTCCAGCCATATGTGAAGTGGTCTAATTCTTTCAGATCGCCGTCTGTTTCCGAAACCCTGCTGGGAGGTGTTCACCCGGAGGATGGGGGAGATCCGACCCAGTTTGCACCCAATCCATTTCTGCAGCCTGAGTCGCAACGAGGATGGGAATTCGGTTTCAACTCACGAATAGACGGTCTTTTGCGGCCCGGCGATGCGTTCCGCTTCAAGGGCGACTATTACACGATGGACGTCGAAAACTATATCACGGCCTCCACCGTCGATCCTTTAGGTTTGCTTTGGTTCTACGCCAACAATCCCGGTACCTCGAAGGTTGAAGGCGTCGAGCTGCAGGGCACGTATGACGTTGGCTACGCTTTCGCGGGTCTGAGCTACAGCCATAACCACACGACGCTTCCGTCGCAGTTGGACGGGCTCGGCATGCATAGCTATTTGCCGGGTGATATCGCGACTGTAACGGGTGGCTTGAGGTTCTTCGATCGGCGTCTGACGGTCGGTGCACGCGCTTATTACACGTCCAAAAGCCAGGCTGGAGATCTCAACACGGAATCTTTCGGCAATCCTGCTTTCTACGACGGGTACACGACCTACGATTTCTTCTCCAACTACAAACTCACAGATGACGTCAATGTGGCTTTGACGGTCAGCAATATCACTGACGTTGCCTATCGGCCTGCGCTCAGTGCGGGAGGCACGGGCGGAAGCATCAACAATGTGCCGTATGACACCGGGCGTGGACGGACGTTCCTGCTGACAACGCGCGCTAATTTCTGATGCTTCGACGCGTGTCGCAGCAGTGAAAAGGAAGTGACATCGGCGGCCGGAACAGCTCGCCGCGCGATCGGCAGGTCGCCCATGTGGTCTGTGTTCTGAAAAGGGGAGCGGACGATGTTTATCGCTATGAATCGGCTGAAGGTGGTGAAGGGCTCGGAGCATGACTTCGAGCAGGTTTGGTTCAACCGTCAAAGTAATCTCAGTGAGATGCCCGGCTTTATCGTCTTCCATCTGGTGAAGGGGCCGGAGCGCAAGGATCACGTTCTCTATGCTTCCTATACCGTCTGGCGCTCGCGCGCTGATTTCGATGCCTGGACGGAATCCGAACAGTTTCGCAATGCGCACGCGAATGTGGACGGCAAGCAGCGTTTTACTCTGCTTTCGGGTCCTGAGTTTGAGGGGTTCACCGTACTTCAGGAAATCACGCCGGAAGGCGCGCGGGTAGTGGCGCCTTCGTAAATCTCGCGCTTCCGCGATCTTGCTCGGGTCAGGTGCAATGGTCTTTGCAACGTCATCCAATGCCTCGGCGTCAAATCCTGGGGGCTTTCGCGCCGGTCGCGAGACGCGTTCGCGTCCGCTCCATGCTCACCGAACTCTCACGCTGGTCGCGTCCGACGGCGTGAGACAAGGGGTGGTTTCCCCAACCGTGCGCGATCTGCTCACGCGCGATACGGTTGGCTCGCCGCCTTTCGTGATGATGTTCGCATCTGTCGGCGCCTCGAAGGGGTCGGCTCAATGGCTGCGCAATACCGCTATTCTCTTTTCTATCTGCCTGCATGTCGCGATCGGTATTGCCCTGTTCGATTCATCCAACAGCGACGATCAGTTTGGCGCGTTGGCGGAGAAGACCGACGCGATTAGTCTGGCGACGCAGCAGACATTGGTCTTGGAATCCATCGAGACGGAGACGGTGCAAACGGCGGCTGCCGCATCGGCAGAGTCTCAAGCCGGGAGTGTGCAGTCGGCCGATTCAGCGCCGCAAGCACAGGCTGAAACAAAGGAGGCGGTCGAAGTCGCTGAATCGCCCCCTCAACCCATCGATGTTGCCGAAGCGACGCCTTCTCCCGTCATTCCCACAGAAGACCCGTTACCCGTTATTCGAGGTGGCGCGCCAGCCGATGACGTTCGCGAAATCAAGGCGATCCAGTCGACGGAAACGGCGGAAGACGTGAAGCCGGCCGAAGTTGCAACGAAAGAGGTCGCAGAGGAGCGAACGAAAAAGGCCGATACGAACGAGAAGGACCGGCAGGCCACAGCGCAGGCCGCTTCACGCGCGTCCGCGAGTGGCAGCACGACCTCGCGCGCGAGCGCGGCGCAAGCTGCTATCAGTGGGCGCGTTTCGGCAAGTCGAGGAAACATTCTCAATTATGCGGCGCGCATCAGAGCGATCCTGGCGCGCAATAAGCCTGGAGGCGATGGCCATCGCGGAACGACGCGCATTTCCTTTGGACTGACGGCAACCGGACAATTGAGATATGCGGAGGTCGCAAGCTCGTCCGGGAGATCCAACCTGGATCAAGCAGCGTTGGGGGCAGTGCGGAAAGCTGCACCGTTTGGCACGCCACCGGCAAACCTATCTCCGAACGAGCTTCGGTTTACCATTCCGTTCTATTTCCACTAACGAGGCCGTTCGGAAACTCCGGGCCTCGACGAAATTGGTCGGGAAGATGCGAGCCGCGAACCAGGGCGCCTGGTCAGGATGTATGCTCGTACTATTGCGGAAGTGAAGAGTGGGCGAGTGCCGTTACGAATACACTCGCCCTGGGATTTATTTCTCTGTCGAATTATTGTCTTTCGAAGGTGTTCGATCTGAAGTGCCTTCGTGCGTCTGGCTGGCGTCGGTTCCAGTATTCCCCGACGAACTGGCGTTCGGTGTGCGATCTGGCGATGGATTGCCTGGTGTCCGATCCGAGGTCTTGCCTTGGCTTCCGGGCTCTGTGTTCACATTCGTATTGGACGAATTCGTGGACGTCGAAGTGTCGGCGGCAAACGCCAGCGATGCGCCGATTGTAAGTGCCAGTGCGCTACTGGCTGCAAGTAGAATGTTGTGTTTCTTAAGCATATGAACCTCAGCTGATGGCTAGAGCTGAGTGGGGTACGCGAAAGCAGCGTTGAGCGTTCCCAATAATCGAAGTTGCGATGCAATAAGTGGAAGCGCCCAAGCTGACTAAATACGGTTTAGTAAAGCATGGTCGAATTCGCTCGATCCGGCTGGTGCGCATGCTCCCGGCCTTTCGCTCATATCGTTGATAGATGGAAAAAGGGAAAGCCCGCGCGGGCGAGCTTTTAAGTTCAGGGAGGACGCATGTAATGAGCAGCAGACGAGTCAGTATATTTGTCCGGTGCTATGCGGAAAACAGATCCTCTGCTTGTACGTTCCCGCCAAAGTTGGTTCGCTAACGAACACCGTCTGGGTCCGGTGGAAGCTGCCGCCTGCCTCGGACGGCGGGCAAGCCGGACTTATCCTGATGTACGCTAGCTTCCTTGCTTCGCTCTTAGCGATTTAGCTAGCCGGTCGTATGCTGCTGCAGCTTGCTCTTTGCTCATTTTGGCGAAAGTGTCTCTCGGTTGGCGGATCGAAGAGACGATCGGAGCTGGGACAGAAGATTCCGCCCGAATATGTGTTCGGTGGAATAGCCCTCCCCACGAAGCTGTTTGCATATATCGTCGATATTCTCGGCTTTGCCCGAGGAGGCGATCTGGAACGCTCTTTCGACAGGGCCGACACTTGGCTTCATGTGCAGCCCCTTTCCGCTGCTGTGCCAGCGCCATCGATTGTCGCTGCTCAGCGTAAAAAGATATCCAGCAAAATGAGGATGAGTGCGATATGGCCAATGAACAGCCAGACGCCCAATATGAATTTCCTGTAGGTCGTGAGATGATGATCGAACTCTTCCGCGGTAGGAGAAATATGGAAGGTTCGATCGCGTCGCTTTTCCTCCGCTCGCATAAGGTCAAGCGAGGATGGATCGTGAGATGTGGTCAAAGCCATCTCGTTATACACCCTGAAAAAATTTCACCACCGTCTAACGACATGCACCAAGCCGGGTTCCGGTCCATTCGTGTACGCTGCCGAACAAACAAAACGGTGGTGCGGCGGCGATGCGCTTGTACATCAGAGCAGCGGCGGTGACGCCTCATCGCCGATGGGTACGCCTAGTCCCAGCTTATCGAGACCGTCGGCCCAAAAGTCGGCGGCGAGCGGCTCTGACATCAGGTAGTGGGCGGCGGGGGTTTCGCGCCTGCTGGCTGCCAGCTCAATCGTACCAGCCCAATCTTCCGGTTCCGCATCACCGCGTCCGGTCCACATAAGCGCGACGAGTTCCGCCTGTTCTTCGGGTGAGAGGCCATTGATCTCCTCGCGCAACTCTTCGCGCGAGAGGTCACCCGGAGTGTCTTGCAGCGCATCAATCATATTGTCGTCGGCCGGATTCGATCCGCTATCTGCGTCCGTTACGCCTTCACGCCCTTGGACCGCGCGCATTTTGACGATCAGCCGTCCTATGTAATCCGGAGAGAGTGTGAGATCAGCCATTTGCATTGTTCCGTTACATGCGAACAACCGCAAAGCCCGGGCGGCGGTTCCGGTGGCTTAGCTTGCCCGTTGTGCGGGAGGAAACATTTCCCTTCTCTAAGTCGTTGAGAAGGAAACGGAGACATCAACGTGGCTGACAAATCGCCGGAACAAGAGCTGGAACAGAAGCGGGCGCGTCTCGCCATCAGTCAAAAGTATCTGAACCGTGATGATAATCCTGACCTCGACCCTTCCCATCAGGATCAGCTCGATAAAAACCGTATACCCGGTGAGTTAGGGGCGGAGCAGCTTTCGCCCAATTCGGCGCGAAAAAACGCTCGCGAAAGACCAGCCAGAGTCCGGTCCAATCAGACAAGCAAGACACTTTCCGATGCGCTCAACGAGCCGCTTCGCCGTCGGCCCTTTGCGAGTCTTGCGCTCGTCGGCGTTGTCGGATTTGTGATAGGTGCGTTATGGAAGGCGTAGGTCGTTCGGCGGCGCTGCACGTCTTGAAGGCAGAGCTTCGCCTTTTCGAAAAGACCGCCGAACCGCTTCACTTGGCGCATGCGCAGCGCGCGCTAGAGGAGCTGATTGCAGGTGTGAAGGTACAGGTGCTTCGCGCGACTCCGCAGGGATGAAAAGGCCTTTGCGCGATGGAAATTTCATAGCTTTAGGCCGACGTCCTGGCATCGAGCGCTCTTCAATGTGCTTAGGCTCGCTTGGTTCTGGGCATCAATCCGGTGAAGTCACGGGAACAACTCTGGCCAGTGATCTCGGACGGAGTCCGATCGAACGAAGGCGCTTCAATCCAACTCTGCCAGCTGGCCTTTGCCAGTGGGAAGCTGTTCCCATTGCAAATGTTACGAGCGAAGCGCTCAGCCTCGCCTATATTTCAGCGAAGGTCGGAATTTCGCTGCCTTCCCGAGCGCAAATCCGTTCTCCATCATGATAAATATCAAGTACAGCATGCCGTAATTGTGCCCATACTGGTTGGCGAAGGCGTCG
>JAICLG010000010.1 GCA_025927515.1 Hyphomicrobium sp. | reverse complement strand
GCGAAGCGGCTTGGACGCAAATTCATCGGCATCGAGCGCGACACAGATTATGCCCAGGCTGCCGAGGAACGCATCGCGAAAGTGAGACCGTTGGATCTCGACGCCATCGAATCCATGCCGTCCAAGCGCAGCGAGCCGCGCATTCCGTTCGGTCAGATCCTGGAACTCGGCATCCTTGAGCCGGGCCAGAAATTATTCGACTTGCGTCGCCGCGTGCGGGCTGAGGTTCGGGCCGATGGGACCCTTGCTTGCGAAGGTCAGCAGGCGTCCATTCACAGGCTTGGCGCGTTGCTGCAAGGAAAGTCGGCTTGCAATGGATGGACCTACTGGCACTTCGAGGCCGAAGGAAAGTTGAAGCCGATCGACGTCCTGCGCGGCGAAGCTAAGCGGCAACTCGGTCTCGATCGGTCAGCTGCATCGCGAGTGACAGGATAGTCGGACTCAGGCGGCGTTCATGCCGTGCGCAATGACCTTTTTCATTACGCTCGGCAACGCTTGCGCGTGGAGATCGCGCCGCTGAACCCAGCGACAGCGCTCCTGCTCCGCCCAAAGCGTGAAGCTCGCATCGACGGGCACCAATGCCCTGTAGACAACGAGTTCAAGCCGGAAGTGCGTGAAGACGTGCACGACCGTCCCAGGAACCGGCATCCAGGATGTCGTCACCGGCGCGGCGCGGAGAGCTTCCTTCTTCGGCGGCGGCGCATCTCCCCAATGGGTGGATGGGACTTCCAGCATGCCGCCAAGCAAGCCCGCTTCCGGCCGCTGACGAAGCAGCACCGCACCATCATCGCGCTGCACGAGAAAGGCGACGCCGTAGCGCGAAGGGCGCGCCATTTTTGGGGCCTTGACCGGCAACAGTTCCGCCAAGCCGCGCGCATTCGCGGCGCAGTCCTGTTGCAGTGGGCAGACGAGACAAGACGGATTCTTCGGCGTGCAGATCTCGGCACCGAGATCCATCATCGCCTGGGCGAAGTCACCGGCTCGGCGCGTCGGCGTCAGCGTTGCGGCAAGGCGGCGTATCTCGGGCTTCGATGCCGGTAGCGCCTGCTGGACCGCAAAGAGCCTCGATACCACGCGTTCGATGTTGCCATCGACCGGCGTCGCCTTCTCACCAAATGCAATTGCGGCGATGGCCGCCGCCGTGTAGGGACCAATGCCCGGCAATTCGAGCAATTGCTTTTCGGTGCGCGGGAAGACGCCGCCGAAGTCGCGGACAACGGCATCCGCACAGGCCTTGAGATTGCGGGCCCTGGAATAATAGCCGAGACCCGCCCACTGCTGCAGAACTTCCTCCAGCTGTGCGGAGGCGAGTGCGGCAACCGTCGGCCACCGCGCGACGAATTTCTGAAAATACGGGATGACGGCCTTCACGGTCGTCTGTTGCAGCATGATTTCGGAAAGCCAGACGCGGTAGGGATCGGCCTTCTTGCGCGGTCCGTAACGCCAGGGAAGATGGCGGCGTTCGCTGCCGTACCATAGAAGCAATGCCTCCACGGTTTCGGCGCCTGCCGGCCGCAGCGGCAGTTGCTTCTGATTTTTTTGAGGCGCGCC
The DNA here is from genome assembly GCA_025927515.1 of Hyphomicrobium sp. Taxonomy (GTDB): domain Bacteria; phylum Pseudomonadota; class Alphaproteobacteria; order Rhizobiales; family Hyphomicrobiaceae; genus Hyphomicrobium_B. Next base: position 18,705 of record JAICLG010000010.1, on the reverse strand, counting down.
CATGCGTCCCCTGATCTCTGGTTGCGCCGGACTATCGAATCGCGTCGACAATGGTAGTTGTCCCATTCGCTATCACAAGCGCAGCCGAGACGCGGAACGCCATGAAAGGCCAACAACCCACAGCCGTCGTGCGCCCCCTGCCGGCCGACACCCGGTCAGGGAAGGGCTATTTCGGGCGTGCCGTAGGTTCGTTCGTGCCCAAGGTTGTGGCCGCGGCGTTCGAAAAATTCGGCTTCCATACGGCCGAAATCATGACGTCGTGGGAAACGATCGCAGGCGCCGACCTCGCCCGCATGACGCGGCCCGAGGCCATCAAGTGGCCGCGCGGTACCAAGGCGCGGGCCGCCGTCGATGACGATGGCGCACGAGGATCGGGGGCGACGCTCGTTGTCGCCTGCGATCCGTCGTTCGCCCTCGAAGTCTCATATCGGACGCGAGAGATCATCGATCGGATCAACCGCTATTTCGGATATCGCGCCATTGCGCAATTGAGGGTCGTTCAAACGCCCAAAACGGATAATTCCGCTGAGGGCAAAAGCGCCCCGCTTACAATTCTGAGAAATAGCCCAACGATACCAAGGCCTGAGACGAGGGGTGACCTCTCGGCGGCGCTGAAAGCGCTGCAGGACAGCGTCGCGGCCGCGACTCAACGCGCCTGAGCCGTCGTATCCCCGCCGAATTATCATACGTTCAGTTGCCAATCAGTGCACTTTCGGCTTAATCGAGCGCCGGAAACCGTGCTAGGCGGGCGCCCGATCGGATACGCGTTCCCGGCGACTTACCCCGAAAGGAGCCACGACCTTGACTGCATTCAAAAACACATTTTCGAGCCGTTCCTGCTTGCGCCGTGCCGCGTGGCTCGGCTTCGTGGCGACAATCGCAGTCGGCGGCATCGCCATCATTGGCGCCGGGCCGAGCTATGCCCAGCATAAGTCTGGGCCTGCGGAGGTTTCGGTCGACGAACTGATGAAGCCGGGCGATCTTCCCGACCTGACACTCGGACCTGCAGACGCAAAAGTCACCGTCATCGAGTACGCCTCGATGACTTGCCCACACTGTGCACATTTCGAGAATAACGTCTTCGACAGCTTCAAGAAGAAGTACATCGACACCGGCAAAGTCCGTTTCGTGTTCCGCGAATTTCCGCTCGACAATCTTGCTGCGGCGGTCTCGATGCTGGCGCGTTGCGCGGGCACGGACAAAGCTTTTCCGCTCATCCAGACATTCTATCAGAAACAGCCGGATTGGGCGTTCGTGCAGGGAAATCCGGTCCCGCATCTGTTCGATATCGCGAAACAAGCTGGATTTACGCAGGCCAGCTTCGACAAGTGCCTGACCGACCAGAAGCTGCTGGATCAGATTACGGCGGAGCGTAAGCGCGCCAGCGAGACGTTTGGCGTCAATGCCACACCTACCTTCTTTATCAATGGCAAAAGGCTCCAGGAAGCGCCAACGCTGGAAGATTTCGATAAGATCATCGAACCCCTTCTGGCGGAGAAGAAGTAGCCTGGAAATCGCAATGCCATTCTCACGCGCCTTGGGCCTTATCGTCACCGTCGTTGTGACGACGATGCTCGGTGCGTGCGGGGCTACTCTGCCGCAAACGGCAAGCATAACAGACGATGCGAACGCGGCGGGTGCAGCGTACCCTTCGACCGGGGCTACGACGCCCGATGAGATGCCGCAACCGTTCTCGAATGCCCCCGCCCCAATATCGTCCGGTCGCGAAGTTATCGCCCATCCGACGATCGCCGATATCATGGCTCCGAGTCCGCTGCCGGAAATGAGCTGGGGCAGCCCGACCGCGCCGGTGACGATCGTCCAATACATGTCACTGACCTGCCCGCACTGCCGGCATTTTCACGAAACCGTTTATCCGGAGCTGAAGCGGCGCTTCATCGACACGGGCAAGGTCCGCTATATTCTGCGTGAGTTCCCCATCGGAAAGTCGTCCGGCAACGCCACCATCGCGCTGCGCTGCGCGCCCTCTGACAAGTACCTGGAACTCTACGGAAAATTTATGGATCAGCAGCCCTCCTGGGTGTCCTTGGAGGTGCGGCTCGATAAGATCTATGCGGTGGCGCGTCAGGTGGGGATGACACGCCCTCAGTTTGACGCTTGCTTGCAGAATCAAGGCATGATCGCAAACCTCAAGTGGGTGAAGGATCGCGGGCGCAAGCTCGGCATCGTTGGTACACCGAACTTTTTCATCGGTACCAAGCTCATCAAGAAAGAGCTGACGATTGCCGAAATTGCCGACTACGTCGAGCAAGCCGAGCAGCATGGCGGTACGCCGACGGCGGCAGCGGCCCCTTAGCGCCGTCCTCGTAGCGGTCCTGAGCCACACTGAGCAGGCATCGAGGACTACAAGACGATATGAAAATTACGCGCCTCCGGATTCTCGGATTCAAATCGTTCGTCGATCCGACCGAGCTCGTCATCGAGCCCGGCCTAACGGGCGTTGTCGGACCGAACGGCTGCGGCAAATCAAATCTCCTCGAAGCGCTTCGCTGGGTCATGGGTGAGACGTCGCACAAATCCATGCGCGCCGCCGCGATGGACGATGTAATTTTCGCCGGTGCGAGCGGCCGCCCCGAGCGTCAGAGTGCCGAAGTTACGATGTTTCTCGACAACAGCGCACGTCGAGCGCCCGCCGAACTCAACGGCAGCGACGTCATCGAGATTACGCGACGCATCGAGCGTGAAGCGGGCTCTGCTTATCGCATCAATGGACGGGAAGTCCGGGCGCGCGACGTCAAAGTCCTGTTTGAAGACGCTTCGACTGGCGCACGTTCTCCGGCGCTGGTGCGCCAAGGTCAAATTGGGGAACTGGTCAACGCCAAGCCTGAACAGCGCCGCCGCATTCTCGAAGACGCCGCGGGCATCGCCGGTCTCCACACGCGCCGTCATGAGGCCGAGCTGCGCCTCAAGGCCGCCGAAGCCAATGTCGAACGTCTCAGCGACGTAGTCGGGCAGCTGCAGTCGCAGTCCGACGCCTTAAAACGCCAGGCACGCCAAGCGCGGCGCTATAAGGAAATTTCGGGCGAAATCCGCCAGCAGGAAGCGCTCGCCATGCACCTTGCGTGGCAAGACGCGCAACAGAGCGTCGAGCGCGATGAAGCGCAGCTGGCCGACGCCATGGCACGCCTCGGGGCGGCGACCGAAGCCGAGGCAAAAGCCTTCAATGAAGAACTGCGGCTTGCGGAAGAATTGCCGCCCCACCGGGAAGCGGAAGCGGCAAAGGCCGCGGCGCTTGCCCGCTTCAAGATCGAGCAGGAAAATCTCGATCGCGAGGCACAACGCGCTGCCGACCGGGCCCGCGAACTCGACGCTCGCCTGAAACAGCTCGAGGCGGATCTGACGCGCGAAACAGGCTTTATCAAAGAAGCGAAGGAAACACTCGTTCACCTCGACGCGGATCTCGCCGCGATCAACGAGGCCGACGTTAAAGCGGTCGACGAAGAAGCGTCTGAACGCGCCAACCTTGAAAAGGCAGAAGCTCACCGCGTCGAAACGGACGCGCGCTTCGCCGATATCACGCATCGCGCGGCCGAGGCGCGCGCCAAGCTCCGAAGTCTGGAAGAAGCTCTCAAGGAGCGTAAGGATCTGGTCGCGACGATCACGCGACAGGTCGCGTCGCTCGATGCGCAAATCGAGGATTTAGTAGCGAAGGCGCCGAACCAGGAACAACTTACCGAGGTGTCAGAGCGCGGGCAGGCCTTGGCGCAAGAGATTACCGCTATCGAAGGCCAAACGCTCGTCGCCGAAGAAGCAGTGAGGACTTCGCAGGCCGAGGCGAAAGCGCGGCGCGATGAAGCCCAGCGCGTCCGGCTCGCAGCCAATGCCTTTTCAACTGAACGCGAGACGATCGCAAAGCTGCTTGCGGTCGCGGATGAAGGCGCTTATCCGCCCGCCGTCGATCAGATTCGCGTTTCTCCGGGCTACGAAACGGCGCTCGGCGCGGCGCTCGGGGACGATCTTGAAGCGCCGCTCGAAACCGATGCGAGCGTTCACTGGCGTCACCTCGACGTTCCGGCCGAAGATCATGCGTTGCCTGCCGAGGCTGAGCCGTTGGTCATGCACGTCCAGGCGCCACAAGAGTTGACGCGCCGCCTGCGCCAGATCGGGGTCGTGCATCGCTCCGCGGGTCCGCTTTTGCAACCGCACTTGAAACCGGGCCAGCGCCTTGTCTCGCCGGAAGGGGATTTGTGGCGATGGGACGGTTTCGTCGCTGCGGCCGGTGGCGTTACGCCGGCCGCGCAGCGGCTTGCACATAAGAACCGCCTGCTGGAACTCGATCGCAATGCTCAAGCTGTCCTGAACGAAGCAAAGGACACGATCGATGCCGAGCGCGCGGCTGCCGAAGCTGCACAGAAAGCCGAGACCGAAGAACGGCGGCTTCGCCAACTCTGGCGCGACAAGCAGAATGAACTCGCGCAGGTACGCCAAAAACTGACGGCGCTCGAGAAGCTTCAGCGGGAAAGTGAAACGCGGCTTGCGGCAGTGACCGCCCAGCGCGCCCGCGCCGATGAAGACCTGACCAATGCTCAAGCGCGGCATGTCGAGATCGAAGCACACATCGTGACGATGAGCGCAGGCGAAGATCTCGAACCACAGCTCAAGGCGGCCCAGACTGAAGCCGAGCAGGCGAGACGGGATGTGGCCGAAACGCGGGTGCGGCTCGGAAGCCTCGAACGGGATCGTCAGATCCGGGCCGAGCGCATCCGACATGCAAATGCTGACATCGCGCGCTGGCAGGGCCGGCACGCAAGCGCCGAGCAGCAAGTCCAGGCGCTCGAAGCGCGGCTCGCTGAAACCAGGGGCGAGATCGAGGCCAATGCGGATTTACCGGAACGTATCGCCGCGCAACGCGAAACTCTGCTTTCGGCCTTGTCGCGCGCGGACGAAGAGCGGCGGAGCGCTGCCGACCGCCTTGCTGTCGCGGAAGCGGCGATCCGCACCGCGACGGAGGCATTGAGGACCATTCAATCCGAGGTGTCGGCGGCGCGTGAGGCCAACGCCCGCATCGAGACGCGCCTGGAAAGTGCCCGCCAACGTCGACAAGATGCGGCGCGGCATATTCGGGAAACGTTCGAAGTCGCGCCGGAAGATTGCCTCGCGATCGCAGCGGTGTCCGAGTTCACGACGATCCCGCCGCTCGCGGATGTCGAAAAGCAACTGACGCGCCTCAAGGCTGATCGCGAGCGGCTCGGTGGCGTGAACTTGCAGGCGGACGAAGATCTCGCCGAAGTTGCGAAGCAGCTGGACGGTTTGGTTGCCGAGCGAACAGATCTTGAGCAAGGCATCCTGAAATTGCGCAGCGCCATTCAGCAGCTCAACCGCGAAGGCAAGGCTCGGCTCGACGACGCATTCACCACCGTCAATGCGCATTTCGAACGGCTATTTACGCATTTGTTCGGAGGTGGCGAGGCGCGGCTCGAAATGATCGAAAGTCCGGAAGATCCGCTCGAAGGCGGTCTTGAGATCATCGCGAAGCCGCCAGGCAAGAAGCCCGCTACACTGTCATTGCTGTCGGGCGGTGAACAAACGCTGACTGCGCTATCGTTGATTTTCGCGGTCTTCCTTACCAACCCGTCGCCCATTTGCGTTCTGGACGAAGTCGATGCGCCCTTGGACGACGCCAACGTCGATCGTTTCTGCAGGCTGATGGAACAGATGGCGAGCGAGACGGCAACGCGATTCCTCGTCATCACGCACCATCCGATGACGATGGCACGCATGAACCGTCTCTTTGGTGTCACGATGGCCGAAAAAGGCGTCTCTCAACTCGTATCAGTCGATTTGCAGACGGCCCAAAGCTTCCGGGAGGCGGGTTAATCACAAGCGCAACGTCCGGTTCGGGTGGGAACCCGATCTGCAACGGACGCGTTTCCTCCTTCTAGAAAGAATGGAGGCTGTCCGTGGCAAGGCAACAGTATTCCCCCACGAAAGGGGAAGTTATTGGAACGACCGACGCGCGGCAGGCGAGCCCGCGTAAGATGAATTTTCGCGTCTTGATTATCTCGACGGCGCTCATCACCGCGATTTTCCTAGGGTTCGTGATTGTGTTCCTCTATCAGACGCCACCCGCAATGGATGGCACAGATAAGACGGGCGTCGTGAGCCATCCCGTGACCACCGTGCCTCAGGAAGGGACCCCACTGCCTAAGGTCGAAGGTGCTACCAACCCCGGAAGCGCCGTTCGGAAGCAGGAGACGGCTCCTCCCCCGTCGCCATGAGGCCTGGACTGACGGCGCAACCGTTCAGCAAACGGACGGCTGCGCCTTTTCGCCGTACCCGCGGCAGCAGCCATCAAATCCCCATTTCCTTGACACTCCCAGACCCCCTATCTATGGTCCGCGCCGTCGATCTCCCGCAGCGGCTGGATTTTCCGCATTTCTGGATGGTTTGAACCATGTCAGGCGATGGCAAGGGTCAATCTCCCGGCGACGGTGAAATCAGCCCGGAAGACCGTGAGGCAATCCGCAAACGGTCGGAGGAACTTGGCCAAAAGCTCAGTGCTCTCAAGGCGCAACGAGCGAAGGTCGAGCTTCCGGCGGCGCAACAGCGAGGCCAGTCCGATTTCGGGGCGGCCTTCAAGTTTGCCGCTGAGTTGGTCGTCGGAGTTGTCGTGGGCGGCGGACTCGGCTGGGCTCTCGACAAGCAATTCGGCACGGCGCCTTGGCTCATGATCGTTCTGGTCATCCTTGGCTTCGCTGCAGGTCTTTTGAATGTTGTCCGCGCTGCTCAAGAGGCGCAGGCAAAAAACGAAGCGCTGCAGAAAGCAGCGCCGTCCGTCAAAGATGACGACGATTGAGCCGCAGGGGGTAGAGCTTGGCTGCTGAAGTTGCTGGAGGAACCGCTCATCACGGACCGATGGAGCAGTTCGAGGTCCACAAGATCTTCTCGCTCCATCTGTTTGGTCAGGATGTTTCGTTCACGAACTCGGCCCTGATGATGGTCGTGGCGCTGGTGCTCATCTCGGGCTTCATGGTTTTTGCCATGAGATCGCGCTCTTTGGTGCCGACTCGGATCCAGTCGATGGCCGAGGTCCTCTACGAATACATCGCCGGAATGGTTAAAGAAAACCTCGGCGAAGAGGGCATGAAATACTTCCCCTGGATCTTCTCGATCTTCATCTTCGTCCTGGTTCTGAATTTCATCGGCTTGATACCCGGCGTCTTCACGGTGACGAGCCACATCATCGTCACTTTTGCCCTGGCCGCGATGGTCTGGATCACCGCCACAGTCATCGGCTTCTGGAAGCACGGCTTCAAGTATCTCAAGCTGTTCGTTCCTGAGGGCGTGCCGTTCTGGTTGCTGATCGTCATCGTTCCGATCGAACTCATCTCCTATTTCATCCGCCCCATCAGCCACTCTGTGCGTCTTTTCGCAAACATGATGGCCGGGCACACCATGCTCGAAGTGTTCGCTGGTTTTGCGGTCATGCTGCCCTGGTGGGGTAAGATTGCACCCACCGGATTCATGGTGGCGTTCACGGGCCTCGAGGTTCTTGTGGCGTTCCTGCAGGCGCTGATCTTCGCAGTGCTGACCTGCATCTACCTCAACGACGCACTTCATATGCATCACTGATTTGGCATTACCGATTCCGGTCATCGGATTCGGCTCGGGATTACCAATACAAAAGCTACAGCAAAGGGAGACTTTGAAATGGACCTTCAATCAGCGAAGATGATCGGCGCGGGCCTCGCGTGCAGCGCGTTGATCGGCGCCGGCGTCGGCATCGGCAACATCTTCGGTAACTACCTTTCGGGCGCCATGCGCAATCCGTCGGCCGCACCGGGTCAGTTCACGAACCTGCTGATCGGCTTCGCGCTCGCCGAAGCAACGGGCCTGTTCGGTCTTCTGATCGCACTCATCATTCTTTACGGTTGAGACTGGGCGCAGTTCTATAACCGGAGGCCAGAATGTTTGCCGGTACGACTATGTTGTTCGCGGCTGCTGCTGAGGTAGCCGAGGGCGCTGCAAGGTCCGAAGGATTGCCGCAGCTCGATCCGAACCACTTCGCGCCACAACTTTTCTGGCTCGCGGTGTCATTCGCTGTACTGCTGTTCATTATGAGCCGTATTGCGCTACCGCGCGTCGGTGACGTCATTGAAGAGCGGCGCGACCGGATCAAGCGGGATCTCGATACTGCGGGACGTCTCAAGGACGAGACCGACAGGGCTCTCTCGGATTACGAGAAGGCCTTGGCCGATGCACGTGCCAACGCATCCGGAATCGCCAAGGAGACACGTGAGAAGCTTGCTTCCGAGACGGATGCGGAGCGTCAACGCCTCGACGGACAATTGGCGGTGAAGCTTCAGCACGCGGAAGCACGCATCAGCGAGACGAAAGCCAAGGCGGTATCTGCGATCGGTGAGATTGCAACCGAGACGGCTCGGGCGGTGGTGACGAAGCTCATCGGGCAGGACGTTTCGCCGGATGAGGTGAAAAAAGTGCTCAGACCAATCCCGGGCGAGTGAGGATAAGCATGTTTGATCCAGGCAATCCGTTATTTTGGGTCTTAATTGCCTTCCTGACGTTCGTTGCGGTGGTTCTCTATTATCGGGTGCCTGCGCTGATCTCCAGGATGCTCGACGATCGGGCCGATGCCATTCGCAAGGAGCTGGACGAAGCTCGCAAGCTTCGCGAAGACGCACAGGCTCTCCTGGCGGATTACCAACGCAGGGCGCGAGAGGCCGAAAGCGAAGCGCAAACGATCATCGATCAAGCGAAGCGGGAAGCAGAAACCCTCGCAGCCGATGCACGCAAGGCACTTGCCGAAAGCTTGGAGCGCCGCTCGAAGATTGCCGAGGAAAAGATTGCCCGTGCGGAGTCGCAAGCGCTCAGCGAAGTCCGCGCGACGGCCGTCGAATCCGCAGTTTCTGCAGCTCATGAGCTTTTGAAGACGCGGGCAGGCGGATCGGTGGGCGACACACTGATCTCGCAATCGATCAGCGATCTCCGCGGCAAGCTGAACTAACTTTCGAAACGAAATAAGACACACGAAAAAGCCAGGCCTTCGAGCCTGGCTTTTTTATTGCCTGGAAGCTTGTTCAGAGCGTCATAACAATACTGGCCTATCACCCAGAGCCGGAAGGCCTGCTGTCAAATCCGATGACGAGTTCAAATTCGCCAGCACGCGATCCTTCCGGAACGGAGAAGCTTACCGTGTGCACGGCCGAAAAGTAGCTGATCGGCCTGTTGGCACCAATGTTGACGTCGACCTTCACGCTGTCGGTCGCGACTCTCTGCTGTTTCGAATCGTGGACCACCACGACGACCGGGAGCGTCAGGCCACCGGGCTGCCCTTTCGGTCCGAGCAAAACGCGTCCCGAAAACCCGTATTTGACGACCACGCGACCGCCCTCAAAGTGGCATTCGCGCGCGGTCTTCGTGATCTCGCCCCGCTGCGTGACCGATAGCGCGTCGCCGACGTGGCCCTGCTCATAGAACGTGATGTAGTTATCGTGAGGCGCAATTTTTAAACGCGGGCAGCCAGCTTCGACTTCTCCAACGTTCGTGCTGCCCGTGGCATTCGGATCAGACGATTTCGCAGCATCAAGCAGCTGATCCTCTGAAACCGCGGAAACCTGTGGATTTGAAGACCCGCCGAACATGCCGCCACCGAGCCCCGAGGTCAGCGAAGACATGCCGCAGCCGCCAAGCGCGGCTGCAGAAAAACAGAGGGAAACGATCGCGGATGCGCGATTCAGCGTGACCCCAGGCCCAGGCCTACGCTTTACTCCCCCTCGATATGGGCGCCGGCAACCCGAATTGTGCAACAACATCCCCCATGGCTGCGAAACCCGGCCCCTTGTATTGTCTAAAAAGGACCGTACCATCCCGCCCAGCCGGTATCCAACCGCATTTTCAGACCCAATGGATGAGTATAAAGAACTGCGTTCTTCCATATCCGGCCTTAAACAAATCGAAGTGACCGTGCCAAAGCCACCGCTCAAAATTCTGCTCGCTGCGCCGCGTGGTTTCTGCGCCGGCGTCGATCGCGCGATTCAAATCGTAGAACAGGCTTTGACCAAATTCGGGGCGCCCGTCTACGTCCGACACGAAATCGTACACAACCGCTACGTGGTGGAGTCCCTGAAAGCCAAAGGCGCCGTTTTTGTGAAGGAGCTGGACGAGATCCCAGAAACGACCCAGCCCGTGATTTTTTCAGCACACGGCGTTGCCAAAGCCGTTCCGGAAGCCGCCAAAATGCGGAACATGTTCGTGGTCGACGCGACTTGTCCACTGGTGTCGAAAGTCCATATGGAGGCGGCCCGCCATCACGATCAGGGCCGCGAAATTATTCTTGTCGGACATCGTGGCCATCCGGAGGTCGTCGGCACGCTCGGGCAGCTTCCGGCAGGTGCAATCCACTTGGTCGAATCCGTCGAGGACGCGCGGACATTTACCCCGCGCGACGCATCCAGGCTGGCTTATGTCACGCAGACGACCCTTTCCATCGATGACACTGCGGAGATCGTTGCAGCCCTCAAGGAACGATTTCCTGGCATCGGCGGGCCGGTCAAGGAAGACATCTGCTATGCCACGACCAACCGTCAAAATGCGGTCAAGGAGATTGCGCCGCAAATCGACGGCCTTCTCGTCATCGGCGGCCCCAAAAGCTCAAACTCGCTGCGTCTGGTTGAAGTGGCGGCGAGAGCAGGATGCAAGTTTTCGTTCCTCGTCGAGCGTGCCGAGAACATTCCCTGGTCGCAGCTTGAAGGAGCGACCACGATCGGCATCACCGCAGGCGCCTCTGCCCCGGAGGTCATCGTTGAAGAGGTCATTGAAGCTCTCCGCAATCGCTACGATGTAACAATAGAAGTCGTCACGACCCTTGAAGAGCGTGTCACCTTCAACGTGCCGCGCGAGGTCAGGGTGGCGCGCACCCCGGCCGAGCAGCATTAGACCTCCATTCGGCGTGCGGGAAAGACATGGCGGTCTATACTGAAGTCAGCGACGAAGAACTCGCGCAATTTATTGCTCCCTACGGACTGGGCAATCTTTTGTCGTGCAAAGGCATCGCCGAAGGTGTCGAGAACACCAATTATCTCATCCACACGACCGCCGGCGCGTTCATCCTGACGATCTATGAAAAGCGCGTCGAGCCGAAGGATTTGCCGTTTTTTCTCGGGTTGATGGAGCATCTATCGGCACGCGGAGTGACATGCCCCTTGCCGGTGCGTGATAGGGATGGCCGCGTTCTGAATGAGCTTGCGGGGCGGCACGCAGCCCTCGTGACATTTCTCGAAGGCATGTGGCCCAGGCGGCCGAAGGTCGAGCACTGTCTGGAGCTCGGCAAGGCTCTCGCGCAAATGCACACCGCCGGAGAGAACTTTTCGCTTCGGCGCGATAATGCTCTCGGACTTCCAGGATGGCGTCCGCTGTTCGATAAGTTCTCGGAGCGTGCTGCAGAAATCTCGCCTGAGCTTGAACACCTCATTGAGACAGAGCTGGCGTTTCTAGACTCCTCATGGCCGAGCAACCTGCCGCAAGGTGTCATTCATGCCGATTTGTTTCCCGACAATGTCTTTTTCATCGGCGATAAGTTGTCGGGCCTGATCGATTTCTATTTCGCGTGCAACGACGCTCTGGCCTACGATATCGCCGTCTGCCTCAATGCCTGGTGCTTTGAAGCGAACTTCCAATTCAACGCGACGAAGGGACGGGCTCTGCTGAAAGGCTATGACAGCGTTCGACGCTTAAGCGCGCCGGAGCAGAAGGCGCTGCCTGTGCTCGCGCGCGGCGCGGCGATGCGCTTCCTCTTGACCCGCAGCTATGATTGGCTGAACACGCCGAAGACGGCCCTCGTCGCGCGCAAGGACCCTATCGATTACGTCCGGCGGCTGCGTTTTCATCAGGCGGTCGTGTCGATCGGCGATTATGGCTTTGAGCCCGCGCGATGAGCAGCGAAGCGCCCAAAGTTCTCATCTATAGCGACGGCGCCTGCTCTGGAAATCCAGGACCCGGCGGCTGGGGCGCGGTTCTTATCTCAGGCAAGCACCGCAAAGAGATCAGTGGCGGCGAAGTTCTGACGACCAACAATCGCATGGAGCTCATGGCCGCGATCTCAGCGCTAAGCGCTTTGAAAAAGCGCAGCAACGTCGAGCTTTATACCGACAGTGCGTACGTTAAAAACGGCATTACGGGATGGGTTCACGGCTGGAAAAAGAATGGCTGGCGAACCGCCGATAAAAAGCCCGTTAAGAACGCCGAGCTCTGGCAGGAACTCGATACGCTTCGTAACAAGCACCATGTCGAATGGCATTGGCTGAAGGGGCATGCCGGCCATCCGGAAAACGAGCGAGCCGACGAACTCGCTCGTATCGCGATGGCGCCCTATAAGCTGGCGCCGCTGCCCTCCGATCCAAAGGATCTACAGTGAGCAATCGATCATCGAACACAGGTTCGCGGCGCTCGATTTTTCGGCGATCGGAGGGCTGTCCTCGACGTTGAGGATTTTGACGACCCCATCATCGACGAGCATCGCATAGCGTTGCGAACGCACCCCGAGACCAAAGCTTGAAAGGTCCACATCGAGGCCGATGGCCTTGGCGAAATCGCCGGACCCATCCGCGAGCATTTCGATTTTTCCGGCTGCACCTGTGTCTTTCGCCCAGTTCGTTAGGACGAAAACATCGTTGACCGCGGTGCAGGCGATCGCATCGATCCCCTTGGCTTTGATCTCATCGACCCGACCGACAAAGCCCGGCATATGGGTATTCGTGCACGTCGGCGTATAGGCACCCGGCACGGCAAAAAGAGCTACTCTCTTGCCGGAAAATATCTCGGCTACCGTCTTGGCCTTCGGGCCATCCGCGGACATGACTGTAAACTTGGCATCCGGCAGCCTGTCACCGACTTTGATGGTCATTGCATCCTCATGCTCTCGAATTTCATAGGCGGACTGTAGCGCGGCCGCTCCGCTACTCAAGCGTGATTGTCGTCTCAGATTGTCCCTTGCCGTCAACCATTGTCACCGTCAGCGGCTTGCCTTCGAGATCTTTGATATCGACGCCGTTGGTCAAATCGACTTCGAATGCGGCTTTGCCTGCGCCACCCTCAACGCGCTTGGGCAGGGGGACGTATGTGTCTCCGGGCGCAACGACGAAGACGTCGGCAGTATCCGGTGATGCCGTCTCGACGTTCAAAACGAGTTTCGGTTTTCCAGACGATTTGTCCAGATGCCACGCCGCGAGTTTCGGATCGATGCCAGCGCGCGGATGCTGCTGAGGTACATCGGCTAAGGTGTCCGCAAGCTCACTCGATATCCCGACACCGGGCGGAATCGAAACCTGAAATTCCGCTTGGGCGGGAATGCAGATGTCCTTGCATAGGCCGTAGTCGACCTTGCCATGAAGCACGATCGGTTTCGTCTTATCCTTCGGCGTCAGAAGAATCGGAAAGATAACGTTATCTTTATATCCGACAGCATCTCCGGCCTTGTCATGCAAGCGATGCGGAGCCGGATAGAGAACTTGCGTCGCGGCCAGATTTTGCGATCCCTTCCAGTCGAATTCGGGAGGCACGCCGCCAGCGTCGCCTGGCACGCGCCAATAGGTTTTCCAACCTTTTGGCATCGCGACTTCGACGCCCGCGTAAAGTTTCTGCTGACCGTCAACGACCGCTCGCCCCGCAATCAAGCGCGTTTTCGTGTCATATCCTTGCACCCAGTCCGATGCGACGGGTGCTGCCGCATCGCCCCATGCCATCGTCGTGCTCAGAAGCAGGAGCGCAAAAGATTGCTTGATCACGGTCAGCACCTTTCAAATCGCAAGTTTCGACATCGAAACGGGACAGACGGTATCAACTGTCTCCAATATCGGTATAGGGCAAAGAGGCATGTCTAGTTACATTGGCGTCTTTTTTGACGCCTGCGACCATCTTCACGTCGCGATCCGATCGGATTAAGCTTCTTGCCATGAAATCCGCTCGACTCAGAAGCCGTGCCGAAGGCTCCGATATAATGCTCGAGGGGCAATTGCTCATTGCCATGCCCGCCATGACCGATCGCCGGTTTCAGCGCTCGGTCATCTATATGTGTGCGCATTCGTCCGAGGGCGCCATGGGACTGATTATAAACCAGCGCGCTAACCATATCACGGCTCCCGATTTGCTCGAGAGACTGGGGATTTCGGCTCGCACTCCGGACGACGAGATCAACAATGAGATTTTTTCTCTTCCGATTCAGGTCGGCGGTCCCGTCGAAACGGGTCGTGGGTTCGTGCTGCACAGTTCCGATTATTTTTCGGAAGATTCGACGCTCTCCATCGAAGAAGATGTCTGCCTCACCGCCACGATCGACATTTTGAAGGCAATCGCCAAGGGGCAAGGTCCTGCCCGAGCCTTGCTTGCGCTTGGCTATGCAGGCTGGTCGCCGGGGCAACTGGAGACGGAAATCCAGGCCAACGGCTGGCTTCACTGTCCTGCAGATCCAGATCTGATCTTCGATGAAGATCTGGAGAACAAATATTCGCGAGCGCTCGCGAAAATGGGCATCGACCTCTCGCACCTCGTAAGCGATGCCGGGCACGCCTAAGCGCAGCTAGCCCTTCGAGGCGATCTTCGATTCCTTTCGCGGCTGCGTGCCTTCACTTTTCTGCAAAGGATCGCCGCTGGCGAGGCGGGCCAGGCTCGCCGCGATAGATGGCGGTAACGTCGAGAAGTCGGGCTGCTGCGCTTCGTTTACGGGCGGCGGGGACGATGATGTCCCGTTCAGCGGCGGCGGTGGTTTGTCGCCAGGCGTCGCAGGTTTACCCGTGCGCGGTTGTGCATTGGTTTGCGGCGCTGGCCGCCCCGTCGTCGGATTCGTATTAGCCGCACGCGCGAGCGCTTCCGACAGTGGGGCGACGATATTCGGCAACGGCTTATCGGCTGGCCTGCCGGCTGCACGCTCAGGCCCAGATCCGGGAGGAGGCGTCGGAACCGCTTGGCCGTTGCCTGATGGCGGGCGATGCGTTCGCGGTGCGGTGCCGGATGTGCGCTCAATATTTTGGAGCAGCTCTGGCGGTAACGCGGGCATGGCGGGCTGCGCGCCTCGGGGAGGCGCGGTTGGCATGGGGGAGCCGGTCTTATCTGCGGGCTTCGACGCGAGCGCCAAGGCTGCCGGAGCCTTCGTTGAAGGTCCATTGGCCGGGGCCTTACTTTCAGCGACCTTCTGACGTTGGCGTACAACAGAACCCGCGGGCAACGCTGCGGCCTTCGCCGGCGTGCCCTGCGGCGCGGCAACGGCTTGCTGTTCGCCCGCTGCTGGTTTCGTGGGAGCGGTGGTTACACGGCCGGTTTTCGGTTTGGCTTGCTTGCCCGAGCTTCTGAACTTTGGACGGAAGAATCCGCGCGGCTGCATCTTGCGTTCCGAGCGACGCACCATTTTCAGCAGCTGTAGCACCGCGCGTTCCGGGATGGGCTCGCCGAAATGATAGCCCTGCGCGTACTCGCAACCAATCGAACGCAAGAACGTCGCTTCGTCCGCGCGTTCGACACCTTCAGCTACGACCGTTTTTGAGAGCTCGTGTGCCAGGGCCACGACGGAACGCATGATCGCGGCTCCTGCCGCGGTTCCACTGGTGCGAACGAGATCGCGGCAGACCTTAATCGTCTCGAACGGGAAGCGATTGAGATAAGCAAGCGAGGAATATCCCGTACCGAATTCATCGAGTGCAAGTTCGGCGCCCGAGGCATGCAGCACCTTCAGGACCTCAGCCGCCTGCTCCGGATTGTCCATGACGATGTTTTCGGAGATCTCAAGTCTGAGCGTTCCCGGGGGCACGGTGTTGCGCCCTAGGATTTGGCGAATTTCCTGAACCGATTCCGGTTTCAAGATCTGCGGACAGGAAATATTGACCGTTACAAAGAGCGGCCGTTCCGGACGGGGCAACTCGCTCAGCCAACGCGCCGCGTCCTTGGCGGCGCGCAGCAGGACATAGCAATTGACCTTGACCATCGCGTCGGACTGGTTCGACGTCTCAATAAGGGAGGCTGGATTGACCAGACCGAGCTTTGGATGTTCCCAGCGAACGAAAGCCTCGAAACCTGCCAGCTCCTTTGTCGGAAGATAGACGATCGGCTGGTAGAGGACCTTAAGCTGCCCCTTCTCGATCGCTTTTCCCAGCTCCGCGCCAATGTCCTGATCGCGATCCCGGCGCATGTCGGGATCGAAGACTTCAATGCGATCGGGTCCGCTGCGCTTCGCCCGGTACATCGCAAGCTCGGCATCTTTTAACAAATCTTCGTCCCGAACCCGCGTCTCGTCCCAGGCGGCAACGCCGATTGAACCCGTCAGGACAACCTCTTGATTGGCGAAGGGAATGGGCGCCCTGAGCGAGCGCCGGACACGTTCGGCGAGTGCCGGCAAATTACGCGCCTCGCGTTCACCCGTGAAAAGCATCGCAAATTGATCGCCTCCAACTCGCGCGACAGTATCGTGCGGCCCAAGGTGACGTTGTAAGCGACGTGCAACGGTCAGAAGCAGGCTATCGCCACGCACCAGCCCGAAGGACGAGTTGATGCTCTTGAATTTATCGAGATCGATGAAAATGATCGCCGGCTTTACGCTGCTATCGGCTTTGGCGCGGACGATGACGCCTTTCATCCGGTCGAGGAACAGCTCGCGATTAGGGAGGCCCGTCAGACTGCAATGAACGGCGTCGTGCAGAAGGCGCTCGTGCGCGCGCTTCATGTCGGAGACGTCACGCAAAAGGCCGACGCAGCGCAACGTCCTGCCATCCGAATTGGGAACACTCGCGGCTTCCAGCTCGAACCAGCGCCAGCTGTTATCCGAATGCCTGAGGCGGAAATCCGTCCTGATCCTGACGCCAGAACGTTCCTGAACCGACATCAGCATGACGCGGAAGCGCTCTTTGTCGGTCGGATGTACGTGCCTTAGGAAGTCGTCGACCTTGGCCGACAGTTCACCCGGCATCAGCGATAGCGCGATTTCGATCTCGGGGCTGACCTTGATCTCATCGCGGCGAATATTCCATTCCCAAACGGTCGAGCCGGAGGCCGCAAGCGCAAGGGATCGTCCCTGTAGCTCCGTCGGAGCACCGGCATAGGCCGCATCAGCAGATCTGAATGCGAACTGCGTGACCGTGAAGCCCATCAAGATCACGACGAGCACGAGACCGGCGATGAGGCTTGAAACCACGATGTCGCCGGACATCCGGCCACTGAGGGTCATGCCCGCTGCAAATATCCAGACGAGCAGAAGCATCCACGTGGGAATGAGCGACAGCGCCCGATCCTGGCCTTTGATCGCCAGGAATACGGTCAGCAACCCGCCGACACCTCCAATCATGAGGAACGACAGTCTCGCGAATGTCGCGGCTAGGCGCGGATCGATGACGGCAACAGCGATGAGCGTCAGTTGCGCCACCATCCATACGCCAATCATCATTCTGAAGATGCCGTGCCAAAGCCCCAGGCGCAGGAATGTTGATAGGAAAATTACAAAACTCGACGCCATCGCGGCTTCGCCGGCCGCGCGGTAGATGGCGTTGTCTTCAGGCCGTAAATTAAAAAGCTTGTGGAAGAATCCGAAATCGACGCAGAGGTAGTTCAACACCGTCCAGGCTACGAGCGCGGCGGCGGGGAAAATCAGTTTGTGGTTGGCTGCGAAAATGGCAGTCAGAAAGATTGCAAGCAGGCCCGTCAGCCCCAGCATTGCGCCGTTGAAAAGCTGTCGGTCGCGGCTTTTGATTTCGTAATCAATCGGCTTCCAGAGATACAGCCGCGAGAAGTGTTCGCCAGCGAGTTCGGCGACGTAGGTAATCGTCTGACCGGGCTCAAGCGTGATGCGGAACACGTCTGCTTTATCGTTCTTGATACGCTCGGGAACGAAACCCACCGAAGGCGTCACACTTTCTATGCGCCGCGCATCGAGATCGGGCCATATCGTTCCGGAGCCGACGACCGAATAGCGATCGGCCGTCAACAAGCGCTCAAGGGACTTGTCCGACTTGTTCGTCAACGCGAACACCATCCAATTCGGACTGGTGCCGGGAACCGAAGCTCTGACGGTCATGCGGCCGGAGACGCCATCCTGACCGGCTGCGGTTTCGACCTGCAAACTGTCGCCGCGGCCTTCATAGGCTTCGCCGAGCGTCGTTATCTCGATGCGGTCCTGATCCTCTTGGACGGGAATCGGCGTCAACGCTTCAGCGCGGCCCGCAAAACCCAGCGTCCAGACCACGGCAAGGGCCACGGCCATGAGCCAAGGTGTTCCTCGCCGTTTCGCTGTCCCCCACCCCCCTAAGAACATCAACACTCTCCGCTTTGACGTGAGACAGCGGCGAGAGGCCTCCCGTTGATGCGCGCGTACAGCAGATGATCTTCCCATCGGCCGTTGATCTTGAGGTACGAGCGGGCAAGACCTTCGCGCTCGAAACTGCAGGATTCGAGCACGCGCATGGAGGCGGCATTGGTCAGCATGGTTGCTGCTTCGATGCGATGCAGCCGTAGCGGCCCGAAGGCGACTGGGAGAAGCGTCGTGACCGCATCACGCATGTAGCCGCGCCCGGCATAGGGAGCGCCCATCCAATATCCCAACGACGCAGTTTGCGATGAACCCCGGCGTATGTTCGACAGTGTTGCGCCGCCGACCAGTGCACCCGCCGAGCTATCGAAAATGAAATAGGGGTAACAAGCACCGTCGCGAATATCTTTCGCGTAGGCGCGCAACCGCCGACGATACATGCT
>JAICLG010000023.1 GCA_025927515.1 Hyphomicrobium sp. | reverse complement strand
GGTGTGCCGTCGGCTGCGTGCAGCGAGAAGAGTGGAATGCCCTTCGGAAGGCCTTCGATCTGCGGGAACATGTTGATCGCTTCGTCCGAGGTCAGCGTCTTGATGTAGGCGACCTCTCCACCTCCGAGGCGTGCCAGTTCCATCTCGCTCATGACGGGCGCTACGATGTGGTCAACGACGCTTTTTGCGGCGGTCTTGCTATTCATGACGCTCTTCCTCCATGTGTCGAGGCCGGGCTTAGATCTCATATCCGGGAATTGCGGCCGTTCGGCGCTTTCCGGATTGGTCGTGTGCCCCGATCCTCTGACGATTCGGTCGCGGGGGCTGTGACGTGAAAGACTCTCTAGGCTCGGCTTTTGATCCGTCCCGGTGTTCCAATCTCAATTCGTTGAACGAGACGCTCCGGTTCCAGCCGTTGCAGATCGATTGCGAGCAGCCCGTTGGAAAGGTCAGCACTTTTAACCTCGATACCATCAGCGAGAACGAAAGTGCGCGAGAATTGCCGTGACGCGATGCCCCGGTAAACGTAGTCGCGGGTTTTATCGTCCTGCTGTTTGCCGCGGACTGTCAGCTGCTTGTCCTCAAGCGTGATGTCGAGGTCTTCGCGCGAAAAGCCTGCGACTGCCAGGGTGATGCGGAGCAGTGCGCTGCCGTCACCATCGCCAGCAACCCTCTCGATATTGTAGGGAGGGTAGCCGTCGCCGCCGCCCTTTGCGGCGCGGTCGATCAGTCTTTCAATCTCCTCAAAGCCCAACAAAAGCGGGTTGGAGAGGGTTGTCATACGTGTCATGCGAAGGTCCTTGTCGAAGCGACCATTCTGTTCGAGTGCCTTGCGGCCACTCGTCCGAAACCGGCTTTACGCCCAGTTTCGATATCGACGATATGGGAAATCTCGCTCGTTCTTCAAGCCGCCGTGGCGGCACCGGGATCTCTGCGTCGAAGCTGCAACTCGAAGGGGCCGTCGAGTCATTTGCCTTAGTCCTGCCGGTCTGGCGCGGCATGAGAACGCCT
This sequence comes from Hyphomicrobium sp., assembly GCA_025927515.1. Lineage (GTDB taxonomy): Bacteria > Pseudomonadota > Alphaproteobacteria > Rhizobiales > Hyphomicrobiaceae > Hyphomicrobium_B. The sequence continues at coordinate 16,071 of JAICLG010000023.1, read as the reverse complement.
GGTGTCGCAGAACTGGGGACTCTGCTCATGAATTCCACAACCGTGTTCGCGACGCTTTTGGCGGTGGCGACCGCGACGTCACTGGCAAATGTAGCAAGGGCCGCCGAGGCCGAGAAGCCGTCGGTCAGCGCTGAGGAGGCAAAACTTACCCCGCAAGAGCAGGCCGAGAAGGACAGCCGCAAGGCTTGCAAGGTCGACATCTGCAAGGCCTTTCACGCGAAAACGGCGTCCGGAGAAATCTCGTGTCATGTGATCAAGAGCTGGCGCAAGGAGCGGATCGCCAAGCTCGTCAGCAAGCTCAAGGTGAACTGGCCATTCGATGGCGTTCACTGTTCGACCGATCTGAGCGTCAAACGCGAAGATCTCGTCAAGGCAATGACGGAGCCCAAGGTCGAGATTACTTTTCAGAAACATACGGTGACGTGTTCGATTGAGAGCGCGAAGAGTGGTGCGAAGGAGTTCAAGTTCGAGCTAACGCCGACGGTCAAATTTGAAAACGGCAAAGCTATCGAGGCGCACGCGAACTGGGGCAAGATCGAGGCGCCAACATTGGTGAAGAGCGCCATGTGGACGGCGACGGCGGCAGACAACACCGTGAATTTACTTTCCGGCACCATCGTCGATGAGGTCAACGACTTCGTTTCGAAACGCTGCGATGAGGTCAAAGACGAGTGGGCAGCGCAGCAATAGCGTGGACAGGTATTTGCGGGTTGCGCAGTGTTATATTGTTCTTAGTCGCGCTTATGAGGGGTTATTATAAATTCGATTGGCACTTATTGAATATTGCAATTAGAGAGAGCGCCGTAGTGAAGCTTTTGACTGTCACTCTTGGAGGAAACCATGAAGACGTGGTCGAAGCCTGAAGTACGTGAGCAGGAAGTTGGTCTCGAAGTGACCAGCTATCTGCCGGCTGAAATCGACGTCATCTGAATTCAGATGACGCCGACCTTACGGTCGAACGTCAAGCGGTAGCCGCTCTCTTGGCTGCCGCTTTTTTGTTGCTCTTTCGGGTTCTTACGCGCCCTCAACGGCAGCACGCTTTTCCTCAAGCTCCAGCCATTTCGTCTCGGCATCCTCAAGCTCGCGCTGGGCATCGGCCAATCGCGCTGTGGCCTTGTCGAATGCGAGGCGGTCGCGGGTATAGAGAGCGGCGTCAGCCAATTTCGCTGAAAGCGTTTTGATTTCCATTTCGAGCTTGGCGATTTCATTCGGCAGCGTCGAAAGCGCGTGCTTGTCTTTAAATGAAAGCTTGGCTTTCGATGATCCGCGCGCACTTTCTTGGGCGGATTCTTCCGATTTGCGGATAAGGATGGCGCTATCCGATTTCGGATTCTTTTTGAGATCTTCTCCCTTGCGCTGCGCCAGCATATCGGAATAGCCGCCGGCGTATTCCGTCCATCGCCCATCGCCGATCGGCGCAAGAACGCTTGTCACGACGCGATCAAGAAAATCGCGATCGTGACTGACGAGCAGTAACGTACCGGGATAATCGGAAAGCAATTCCTGCAGAAGGTCGAGCGTTTCGAGATCGAGATCGTTCGTCGGCTCGTCGAGAACGAGAACATTCGATGGCTTCGCGAGGGCGCGCGCCAGCATCAGCCTGGCGCGTTCGCCGCCCGACAGGACGCGGATCGGAGACAGCCTCTGCTCGGGCAGGAACAGGAAGTCCTTCATGTAGCTGGCGACGTGGCGCGCCTTGCCGTTGATCACGACCTGATCGCCACGGCCGCCGGTCAGAGCATCGGAAACGGTCCAGTTCGGATCGAGTTCGTCGCGCTTCTGGTCGAGTGCCACAATCTCCAGATTGGCGCCGTGACGGATCGTGCCGCGATCAGGCGCGATCTGGCCGGTGAGCAGTTTCAGAAGCGTCGTCTTGCCGGCGCCGTTCGGACCCACAACGCCGAGGCGGTCGCCGCGCATCACGCGCAAATTCAGATCGGAGATGACGTCGCTGCCGCCGTAGCCCTTCGAGACGCCGGATGTTTCGACGATTAGCTTACCCGAGAGGCCACCTTCGGCGGCGTCGAGGCGGACATTGCCGACGGCGTGACGCTGCTCGCGGACTTCCTGGCGCATGGCGCGAAGCTCGCGTACGCGGCGGACGTTGCGCTTGCGCCGTCCGGTGACGCCGCCGTGCATCCACTGATCTTCGCGGACGATCTTGCGGTCGAGCTTGTGGCGTTCGATCTCTTCCTCTTCGAGCACCTTGTCGCGCCAATCTTCGAACGATGCGAAGCCCTGTTCCAGACGGCGCGTTCGGCCCCGGTCGAGCCAGACGGTGGCGCGCGACAGCGTTTCGAGGAACCGGCGGTCATGGCTGATAAGCAGCAGCGCCGATCGCGTCGCCTGTAACGTCGACTCGAGCCACTCGATCGCCGTCAGATCCAAGTGGTTCGTCGGTTCGTCGAGCAGCAGGACGTCAGGTTTGGCGACGAGCGTGCGTGCGAGGGCGGCCCGGCGTGCTTCGCCTCCCGACAACCGTCCGGGCGCGGCATCGCCTGAAAGGCCGAGTTCGGTAATGAGGTATTCCGCGGCATAGGGATCATCGGTCGGACCGAGCCCTGCTTCGACGTAGGCGCGGACCGTTTCGAAGCCGTCGAAGTCGGCCTCCTGCGGGAGGTAGCGAATGCTGGCACCAGGATGCGCAAAGCGTTCGCCGCCGTCGGGTTCGACGAGGCCGGCGGCGATCTTGAGCAGCGTCGATTTGCCGGAGCCATTGCGTCCGACAAGGCAAATGCGGTCGCTCGGCGCAACGGTCAGCTCCGCGCCTTCGAGCAGCGGCGTACCGCCGAACGTCAGGTGGATGTCTTTGAGCGTCAATAAAGGAGGTGCCATGCGGCACCACGTAGCTGTCGCGGCGTTCGCAATCAACTGCGACGCATCGGAATACGGCGCTAGTGTCTCCCGATTAGCAGCAGCGGCTGATCTTGCCGCCGTTTTCGCCGTAGCGGCTCGCCTGCCGTTCGCGAAAAAATTCTTCGTATGTCATCACCGGCTCGCCGGGATGCGCCTGCCGGCGGTGCGCGACATAGGCTTCGTAGTCCGGGACGCCGATCATCAGGCGGGCGGTTTTGGCGAAGGCCGACCGGGCGACGCGCAGCAAGGACGTTTCGGCTTTTTGCATAGGGTTCACTCCGCCGCTACGATCGAGGTTTCGCGGGCCGTGACGTTCGGGTCGGCGAGCGCTTTGAAGATCGCAGCCAATGCGAATCCGGCCATTGCGACGACGAGCGCAATCAGCAACGCCGTCAGCGTCGCGTTCACGTAGTCGTTGAAGACGATGCGGCTCATGTCGGCAGCGGACTTGGCTGGCGCCAGGAGCTGACCGGCATTCGACGCCCCGCCGAATTTGTCCGCGTGCGCCAGGAAGCCGATGGCGGGATTGTCGCTGAAGATTTTTTGCCACCCCGCCGTCAGGGTACAGATCGCCACCCATGTCGCAGGCAGAATCGTCACCCAAGCGTAGCGCTGGCGCTTCATCTTGAACAGCACGACGGTGCAGAGGATGAGCGCGATGCAGGCGAGCATCTGGTTGGCGATGCCGAACAGCGGCCACAGCGTGTTGATGCCGCCGAGCGGGTCAACGACGCCTTGATAGAGGAAGTAGCCCCATCCCGCGACGGCTACCGTCGTCGCGACGATGTTCGCCGTCCACGACCGCGTATCGCGGAAGACCGGCGTAAACGATCCGATCAGGTCCTGGATCATGAAGCGCGCGACGCGCGTTCCGGCGTCGATGGTTGTCAGGATGAATAGCGCTTCGAATAGAATCGCGAAGTGATACCAGAAGGCCATCATCGTCTTGCCGCCGATAGCCCCAGACAGAATTTCCGCCATGCCGACGGCGAGCGTCGGAGCGCCACCGGTGCGTGACAGGATCGTGCTTTCGCCTACGTTCGTTGCGGCTTCCCTCAGCATGTCGGGCGTTACGGTGAAGCCCCAGCTTGAGATAGCGGCCGCTGCGGTGTCAGGAGTCGTGCCGATGATGGCGGTCGGGCTGTTCAGCGCGAAGTACAGGCCCGGTTCCAGCGTCGATGCCGCGACGAGGGCCATGATCGCGACGAAGCTTTCCATCAGCATCGCGCCGTAGCCGATCAGCCGGGCGTTGACTTCATTGTCGAGCATCTTCGGCGTGGTGCCGGACGAGACGAGGGCGTGGAAGCCGGAAACGGCGCCGCAGGCGATGGTGATGAACAGGAATGGAAACAGGTTGCCGGCGAACACGGGGCCGGTGCCGTCGACGAATTTCGTCAGTGCAGGCATCCTGAGATCGGGCAGCACGAAAAAGATGCCGAGCGCGAGACCCGCGATCGTGCCGATCTTCAGGAATGTCGAGAGATAGTCGCGTGGTGCGAGCAGCATCCAAACCGGCAGCACGGATGCGACGAAGCCATAGGCAATCAGCATCATCGACAGCTGCTCGCCGGTGAAATCGAACATCGGGCCGAGCACCGGATCGGCGGCGACGTGGCGGCCGTAGACGAGTGACAGCATCAACAATGCGAAGCCGATCAGCGACATCTCGCCGATGCGTCCGGGGCGGATGTGGCGGCCATAAATCCCCATCAGCACGCCGATGGGGATGGTCATCATCACCATGAACGTCGCCCACGGGCTTTGCTTCAGCGCCTTGACGACGACAAGCGCAAGCACGGCGAGCAGAATCACCATGATCAACAGCACGCCGATCATCGCGACGGTGCCCGCAAGCTCGCCGAGTTCGGAGCGGATCATGTCGCCCATCGAACGGCCGTCGCGGCGCGTTGAGGCCCACAGTACGATGAAGTCTTGCACGGCGCCCGCAAAGACGACGCCGACGATCAGCCAAAGCGTTCCGGGTAGATATCCCATCTGCGCCGCGAGCACGGGACCGACAAGTGGACCGGCTCCGGCGATGGCCGCGAAATGGTGACCGAAGAGAACGGTTCGGTCCGTCGGGCAGTAATCGAGCCCGTCGTTGAAGCGTTGCGCTGGAGTGGGACGCTTCGGATCGAGGCGCAGCACGCGCTCGGCGATGAAGAGGGCGTAGAAGCGGTAGGCCAGGAGATATGAGCAGATCGCCGCCGATACGAGCCACGCCGCGTTGATGGTTTCGCCACGCGAGAGCGCGACGATGCCGAGCGATACGGCGCCCAGGATCGCGACGCCCGTCCAGGCGAGTTTGGCTCGGATGCTCGTCATCGTTCGTCTCCCCGGAATTTTCTTGGCGCGGCTGGCTGTGCAAATGCGTCGCGGGGGAGGTTACAGAAAAAGTTCGGATGGGTCAGCCGGTAGACCAGTGTCTATCGGATGCGTCGTTTTATTATTGGAATTATGCAGACGAATGTCATGGACGCCTCTGGCGTCCGCCTCCATCGCTTCGCGATTTCGGCGCGACAGCCTTCGCCCTATGGCCTCCGGCCTGCCGAGCCGGAGCTCATAGGGCGAAAGGATTCAATGCGCGCAGGGTTGGCGTGGCGGCTGCGCGCAAGATAAAATGGTGGAGCCAAGCGGGATCGAACCGCTGACCTCTTGCATGCCATGCAAGCGCTCTCCCAGCTGAGCTATGGCCCCAATCCGATGGGAAGCGCAGGATCATTGCGGACCGCCGCGCCGGAGTCCGCCTGATAAGTCGTTCAGGCGGAAACTTCAAGAAGGTTTGTGCTCTTAGGGCTCTTCGTCGCCCTCGCCAGCCGGACCGCCGATAATGTTGGAGACGTCGCCGCCTTCTTCCTCTTCTTCTTCGAGGAAGGTTTCGTCATCGTCGCCGCCGGTGTCGTCCGTTTCGACATCCGCAAGCGCCTCTTCGCCTTCGACGGCCGGCAAATCGCCTTCATCGTCAGAGCCGACGGGTTTCTTGGCTTTCTTCGCTGCGAGATCGCGTTGCTGCTCAGCCTGCAGAGCCGCCAATGCGGCCGGCGACGACGCGATCACATACTTGCTGCCGCAGAACGGGCAGATGATCGGGTCGCGGTCGAGATCGTAGAACCGCTCATCGCAGCTCTGGCAGGTACGCTTCGTCCCGCGCGCTTGCTTGGTCGCCATTTGGTCGAGCCTCGGATACTAGGAATTTAAGGGAGCCCGTCTGCCACACGCGCTGCGGGCTGTCAAAACGAAAAGAGGAGATTGGCGTGTGTGCGTCAAGGGCAACTTGACCCCGGCGGAACAGTGGCGTTGACAGGCTGACGCGGCGCGGGCCTCTATCGCCCGCGATTCATATGGCATACTTGTGCGCCCTTTGCCCTACAGCCCTGGATTTTCGACCTTGAAAGCCTCCACCGCGAAACCCTTGTCTGCGGCCCGTGCCTCATCTCTGAGCGGGCATATGCGCCTGCCTGGGGATAAATCGATTTCGCACAGGGCGCTGATTTTCGGCGCGCTGGCGACCGGCACGACCCGTATTCGCGGACTCTTGGAAGCCGAGGACGTCGTCAATACGGCGCGGGCCGTCTCGGCTCTCGGCGCTGCCGCAGAAAAGCACGGAGACGTCTGGGAGGTGAAAGGCCGGGGGCCCGGCGGGCTCCGCCAGCCTGCGGGGCCGCTCGACTTCGGCAATTCCGGGACCGGGACACGGCTGATGATGGGCGTCGTCGCGGGACATCCGATCACGGTCGAAATGACCGGCGATGCCTCATTGTCGCGACGGCCGATGCGCCGGGTGCTGGGGCCATTGATGCAAATGGGGCTGCAGGTCCTGGAGCCAGGCAAGGAAACCCTGCCGTTGACGCTGCGCGGCTGCAGCGATCTCATCCCGATCATCTATCCGCTGCCGGTTCCGTCCGCTCAGGTCAAAAGCGCCGTGCTGCTCGCCGGTCTTCACGCGGCGGGAGAAACGACGGTGATCGAGCACGAGGCGACGCGCGATCATACCGAACGCATGCTTCGCTATTTTGGCGCGGACGTCCGCATCGTGGACAAGGACGGCGCTCGGTACATCACGGTCAAAGGTGACGCCGAACTCTCGGGGCGCGACATCGTCGTGCCCGGCGATCCGTCATCGGCGGCTTTCCTGGCTGCGGCGGCATTGATCGTGCCGGGCTCGGACATCACCATCGAGGGCGTTCTCGTCAACCCGACGCGAACAGGGCTTTACACGACGCTGCAGGAGATGGGCGGCGACATCGCTTTCTTGAACGAGCGGGAAGAAGGTGGCGAGCCTATAGCCGACGTCCGTGTACGCGCGTCGGAACTGAAAGGCGTTCGCGTGCCGGCGGAACGCGCGCCGTCGATGATCGACGAATATCCCGTGCTGGCGGCGATCTCGGCGTTTGCGAAAGGCAAGACGCAGATGGATGGGCTCGCCGAGCTCAAAGTCAAGGAAAGCGACCGGTTGCAGGCAACCGCGACGGGGCTCGAAGCCAACGGGGTCAGCGTGCGCATCGACGGCGACAGCTTGATCGTCGACGGCAAACAACGAATGAGAGGCGGCGGTTCTGTCGCAACGCATCTCGATCATCGCATCGCGATGGCGTTCCTGACCGCGGGGCTCGCCAGTGACAAGCCGATCGTCGTCGACGACACGTCCATGATCGCGACCAGTTTCCCCGAATTCCAGGGAATGATGGAAACGCTCGGTGCTCGTTTCGAAGAGGCCCCGGAACAATGAGCCGTAAATGGATCATTGCGATTGACGGACCCGCTGCCTCCGGCAAAGGCACGCTGGCGAGACGGCTATCGGAGCATATCGGTGTGCCGTATCTCGACACCGGTCTTCTTTATCGCGCGGTGGCTCGCGATGTGCTCGCGAGGGGTGAAAATCTGGAGGACGTGGCGGCCTCCGTCGTCGCTGCAAAAGCGATCGACGCGGGCACGCTCGGCGACTTGGCTCTGCGTGGCCCTTTGGCGGGGGATGCTGCTTCGATTATCGCTAAAATTCCGGAAGTGCGGGCGGCGCTGCTCGATTATCAGCGTGATTTTGCCCGGGCTGCGGAACGCGGCGCCATTCTCGACGGGCGGGACATCGGTACGGTCGTCTGCCCGGATGCGCACATCAAAATATTCGTCACGGCATCGGATGAAGCGCGGGCGCGCCGCCGTCATCTCGAGCATCAGGGGCGCGGCGAACCGATTCCCTACGAACGTGTGCTCGAAGACCTGCGCCGCCGTGATGCGCGCGACAGCAATCGGAGCATCGCCCCGCTGGAAGTCGCAGCAGATGCTCTGCTCATCGACACCACAGAGCTTGATCCGGATCAGGCCTTCGGGGTTGTGCTCGACCTGATCGAGAAGCGGATGCAAAAATGAAGGGCGCCTTTGGAGGCGCCCTTCGAGTTCTGTTATCGGCCCGCTTGGTAGTCGCGGATGTCTTGCTTCGTCACTTCGTTCGAATGACCGAGTGCCTTGATGCACTCCGCCTTCAGCATGTGACTGTGATCTTTCATGCATCTTCGCAGCTTCGCAGTGCCGACTTTATATTGGCTGCAATAGGCTGCATAATCCGAAGCGCAAGATTGTCTCACCACCTGACTTACAGCGAATGCTGAGCTTGCGGAAAGCACAAGTGTTAGCGCCGCGAGAGTCGCGACTTTCTTCATAATCTGTCTCCCTGGAATTTTTCCTCGCCTTAACGCCGGCGCGGCGATTCTGGTACCCCCGATACTCCAACCATTGTTACGCGATTCAGATCCCCTGCCAAATTACTTAATGAAGTAGCGCGAATGAGCCTTACTCGCCCAGTGCGTAGCTTCGGCGCAGGTGTGGTACTTAAGCGGAAAGATGTCTCGTCCTTCAGTTGCAAATTCCGGCCGGGTGAAACTTTTCGGCCACCGCCCTTTTTTGCTCTATCTCGGGGCGCGCACCTGCACGGAACTCGCCATCCAGATGGCCGTGGTTGCTGTCGGCTGGCATGTGTATGCGCTGACGGGCAGTGCTTTCGATCTAGGAATGATCGGGCTCGTCCAGTTTCTTCCGATGGCCGTCCTCGTTTTCGTCGCCGGTCATGCCGCGGACCGTTACACGCGACAGCATGTCATGCAGCTTTGTCAGCTGGTTGAGGCGGGGACCGCAGCATTTCTCGCGTGGGGAGCGTTCAGCGGTTGGCTCACAGTGCCGCAGATTTTTGTCGCAGTCGCCCTGTTCGGCATTGCGTCGGCATTCGAGAGCCCAGCCGAGGCGGCGCTTCTGCCAAATGTCGCACCCGAAGGCATGCTGCAACGCGCGACGGCCGTTTCCACCGGAGGATTCCAGGCTGCGATGATCAGCGGACCGGCTGTCGGGGGCGTGGCTTATGCGATCTCACCGGCGCTGCCGTTCGCGATGATGGCGGTATTCTGGTTTCTCGCGGCGGCGCTGAACGGCGCGATCAAGGTGAGGGGCGCTGTAGCCGCTAAAGAGCCGCCGACGTTCGAGGCTCTGTTCGCGGGCGTCAAGTTCGTCCGGAGCAATCCGGCGATCCTCGGCACCATCTCACTTGATCTTTTTGCCGTGCTGCTTGGCGGAGCGACGGCGCTGTTGCCAATTTACGCGCGGGACATCCTTCATACCGGGCCGTGGGGCCTCGGCGTTCTCCGTGCGGCACCCGCCGCCGGTGCGTTACTGATGACGGTGTTTCTGGCGCACTTTCCCATTGGCCGCCGAGTCGGCATGCGGATGTTCCAGGCCGTGATGATCTTCGGTGCCGCGACGGTCGTATTCGCGCTATCGCGCTCTGTCCTGTTGTCGCTCATTGCGCTCGGCGTTGCCGGAGCCGCAGATACCATCAGCGTCGTGATTCGTATTTCGCTGGTTCAGCTTGCGACGCCCGACGCGATGCGCGGGCGTGTCGGCGCGGTGAACTATCTCTTTATCAATGCTTCCAACCAGCTCGGAGAATTTGAAAGCGGCATGGCAGCTGCGCTTCTTGGCGCGATGCCGGCTGCTGTGCTCGGCGGACTTGGGACCATCGTTGTCGCTCTGCTCTGGATGAGGCTCTTCCCCGCCCTTCGAGACGTGGAGCGGCTGGAATAACGCTCTGAGTGCCATCGTTGCGCCAAGCGAGAGGTGGAGCTTTGTCTGGGACATTTGCTTGCCGGAAGCAGGGGGGCGTCGTTCGGGCGTCCGGGAGGGGAAACCGAACATGCATCCGGGATTTGCGATCATTCTACTCTGGGCGTTCTTTGTTCTGACGTGGCTCGTCGCGGCTTGGTGGAGCGATCCGGCCGATAAAAAAATCGGGTTTCGCGCCGAGCTTCCTTATCGCCTGGTGCTGCTTATCGGCGGCATCATCTTCGCGGTGCCTGCGCGCAGCTATCACGGTCCGCTTCGGCTCTGGCACGTCACGCTGTCAGAAGCCTGGATCTGCGTTGCGCTGATTATGCTCGGGTTTGCGTTTTGCTGGTGGGCGCGCATCCATATCGGACCCTTGTGGTCTGGCAGCGTCACGCGCAAGGGCGATCACGCTGTCATTGACACGGGGCCTTATGCTTTCGTCCGCCATCCTATTTACGCCGGCATCCTGCTCGCCGTTTTCGCCACCTCCGCCGCCAAAGGTACGATTTGGGGTATCGGCGGCGCGCTCATCATCACGATCGGGCTGTGGCTGAAAGCGCGGCTCGAAGAGGGATGGCTGCGGCGGGAACTGGACCCTGGCGCCTACGATGCGTACAGCCGCCGCGTGCCGATGCTCGTGCCTTGGTGTTAGCGACCGGCCAGGCTCCGTCCGAAACGCATCCGCCACAGCAGCCCGTCTCGCAGAACGTAATGATGAAAGAGTGCTGCCGATGCGTGCACGGCCACCAGGGCAATGATTGACCACGCGAGTAGGTTGTGGGTTTCCTCGAAAAAATTATGCTCGTCCCGTGTGAAGGCCGATAACGGCGACGGGATCTGGAAACCGAACGCATTGATCGCTGCATTGCGCCCCGACCAGCCGATCAGGAAACCCAGCCCGACCTGCAGCACTATCAGAACATAGAGCAGGAAGTGCCCAAGTCGCGCGACGGTACTGGGCAAGCCGGTGTTGGCTGCCACAAGACGATTTCCGAAGAAAAGCCGCCAGACGATGCGGGCGAGGATCAGCGCCGCCAGCACGACGCCGAGCGAGGTATGGGTCAGCTTCAGCGGCGCCCGGTCGGCCCGGTCGAGAAACCCCCATCCTTGGGCGATGAGAAACAGGGCAAGAACCAGCCCGGCCGTGAGCCAGTGGAATGCGACCGTCACGCGGTCATATTTCTGGACCGTGACCTGGTTTCCCGAATGCCGGTTCTGGGTCGTATCGTCGGTTAAGGAATGGTCCAAAATCTTAACTCCTGGGAGGTGAAGCGGTCCAAAAATCGAGCATCCAACAATGACAATAGGTTGTGGTCTCTGTCGATGCTTCTTTACAGGGTTGCCCCTTGCGCCCTTACACCACCTTCGCTATATGCTCGCCCATTCGACGCCGCCGTCGGATTGGTCATGAGGAAGATCAGCCGGTTGGGTCCTGTATAGCAGGCCCGAATTCTTACCGGCAGGGCTGAAGCCCATCGCGGCGGCATCATCCAGATATCAGCGCCCTTAGAACAGGCATCGCGCTCGCGCGGGTCTGCTTATTGCCGTTCAAAGTTTCGAGTTCACACCTGCCACCGCGCAGGAAGTTCCAACAACAAGGAGAACGAATGTCAGCCGAAGTTACCTCGAAAGAAATGAATCCCTCGCGCGAAGATTTTGCCGCGCTGCTCGCCGAGAGCCTTGCCAAGGATGACCTGTTCGAAGGCTCCGTCGTAAAGGGCAAGATCGTCGGCATCGAAAAAGATATGGCGATCATCGATGTCGGCCTCAAGATGGAAGGCCGCGTCGCGATGAAAGAGTTCGGCATCGGCGGCAAGCCGGGCGATCTCAAGGTCGGCGATACCGTTGAAGTCTACCTGGAGCGCGTCGAGAATGCGCTCGGTGAAGCGGTTCTGTCGCGCGACAAGGCCCGCCGCGAAGAAAGCTGGACGCGTCTCGAACGCCTTTACGAGAAGGGCGAGAAGGTCACAGGCGTCATCTTCAACAAGGTCAAGGGCGGCTTTACGGTCGATCTCGACGGCGCCGTTGCATTCCTTCCCGGTTCCCAGGTCGATATTCGTCCGGTTCGCGATATCGGACCGCTGATGCATCAGCAGCAGCCGTTCCAGATCCTGAAGATGGATCGCCGTCGCGGCAACATCGTCGTGTCGCGCCGCTCGGTTCTCGAAGAGAGCCGTGCCGAGCAGCGCACCGAGATCGTCGCGCGTCTCGCGGAAGGCCAGATCATCGACGGCCTCGTCAAGAACATCACCGACTACGGTGCGTTCATTGACCTCGGCGGTATCGACGGCTTGCTGCACGTCACCGACATGGCGTGGCGCCGCGTCAATCATCCGTCCGAGATCCTCAACGTCGGCGATACCGTGAAGGTGCAGATCATCCGCATCAACCCGGAAACGCAGCGTATCTCGCTCGGTATGAAGCAGCTGCAGTCCGATCCGTGGTCGTCGATCGAAGCGAAGTATCCGGTCGGCGCACGCGTCAAGGGCACCGTCACGAACATCGCCGACTACGGCGCGTTCGTCGAACTGGAGCCGGGCGTCGAAGGCCTGATCCACGTTTCGGAAATGAGCTGGACCAAGAAGAACACGCACCCTGGCAAGATCGTTTCGACGAGCCAGCAGGTCGAGGTTCAGGTTCTCGAAGTCGATCCGCAGAAGCGGCGCATCTCGCTCGGCCTGAAGCAGACACAGGAAAATCCGTGGGATGGCTTCCTCACGGCACATCCGAAGGGCTCGATCGTCGAAGGTCCGATCCGCAACATCACCGAGTTCGGTCTGTTCATCGGTCTCGATAACGGCATCGACGGCATGGTCCACCTGTCCGATCTCGACTGGCAGAAGCCGGGCGACGAGGTCATCAAGGACTACAAGAAGGGCGACAACGTCAAAGCCATCGTGCTCGACGTTGATGGTGCCAAGGAGCGTATCTCGCTCGGCATCAAGCAGCTTGCGGGCGATCCCGCCGACGCCATGGCGAAGTACAAGAAGGGCGACGCCGTGACGTGCACGGTGACGTCGGTCAGCGAGGCCGGCATCGAGGTCAAGATCGCCGACAGCGAGCTGACGTCGTTCGTTAAGCGCGGCGATCTCTCGCGCGACCGGTCGGAGCAGCGGCCCGAGCGCTTCAACGTCGGTGACAAGGTCGACGCCGCGGTCGTTTCGGTCGACAAGGCGGCGCGGCGTATCGCGGTTTCGGTCAAGGCGCTGGAACTCGCCGAAGAGAAGCAGGCCGTGGCGCAGTACGGCTCGTCCGACTCGGGTGCTTCGCTCGGCGACATCTTCAAGGCCGCCATCAAGAAGCGCGAAGGCGCGGAAGACGGCAACGAGTGATCGTCTGCCTTCAGACATGACATCTATGGGCGCGCGGCAAGTGTTGCCGCGCGCTTTACTTTTTAACGAATGACTTTGTTGCTCGCAGACTGAACCTTGCCTACCTTTCGCCCCGAAGACTTCTTGCGCAGGCAATCTTCTCGAAAATGGGAAGCATGCCGCTGACGGAAAGGCATCCCATGCTCGAAACCGAAACTGTCCTGGATCGCCGCCGGCTTCGCCGCTCGGTCACGTTCTGGCGCGCGGCGGGGCTCGCTGCGGTTCTTATCGCGCTCGGCGCGCTGACGCTTGGCAATAACAAGCTCGCGAGCCTCGCCGGAGAAAAGCAGATCGCGCGAGTCACGATCCAAGGGACGATCACGGAAGACCGCGATCAGCTCAAGATGCTGAAGAAGATCGCCGATGACGACAGCGTGGCGGGCGTCCTTCTTTACGTGAACAGCCCCGGCGGCACGACGACGGGAGGCGAAGCGCTCTACGACGAGATTCGCGCTCTCGCCAAAAAGAAGCCGGTCGTGGCGCAGTTCGGCACGGTTGCGGCGTCGGCTGCCTACATCGCCGGACTCGCGACCGATCATATCGTGGCGCACGGGAACACGATCACGGGATCCGTCGGTGTGATCGTGCAATGGCCGGAACTCGTGGAGCTCCTCGACAAGGTCGGGGTCAAGGTCAACGAGGTCAAAAGCGGGCCGCTCAAAGCCTCGCCATCGCCATTCGAGCCGCTGAACGACGCGAGCAAGCAGGTCGCCCAGGGCATGGTGAACGATGGCTTCAAGTGGTTCGTGAACCTGGTCGAGACGCGCCGGGGCATCAAGGCCGCCGATGTGCCGGGGCTAATGGACGGCCGCATATTCTCGGGCCGAGAGGCTCTCAACGCCAAGCTGATCGACCAGATCGGCGGTGAGGACGAGGCCGTCAAATGGCTTAAAGACGTGAAAAAGGTCCCCCAGAGCGCCGACGTGGTCGACTGGAAGCCCTCGTCGTCCAGCGGCTACGGCTTTGCCGGCATGTCGACCCGAATTGCGGGCTTCCTGTTCGGTTCGGACGCCAGTGACCTCGTAAATTTCTTGTTCCGCGATCGGTCGATTTCAACGCTCGGCCTTGACGGTCTGCTTTCAGTTTGGCACCCTTCTGAAAAATAAGGATAAATGATCGCTGTTGCTGGGGAGCGAGATGTGATCAAGTCGGAGCTCGTACAAAAAATCGCCATCGCCAATCCGCATCTTTACCACCGCGATGTGGAACGCATCGTCAATGTCATCTTCGATGAGATTGTCGACGCTCTATCGCGCGGTGATCGTGTGGAGCTTCGCGGCTTTGGCGCCTTCACGGTGAAGCATCGCGCGTCGCGCCAGGGCCGCAATCCGCGGACCGGGACGACGGTGGCAGTGGCGGAAAAGTTCGTGCCGTTCTTCAAGACCGGCAAGGAACTTCGCGACCGCTTGAATAAGCTCAACGGCGAGCAGCGGCCGGAATAAAGGCGCCGGTCAAGGTAGCGAGGTGCATTCGTGTTGAAGCGTATTCTGGCGCTCTTTGTTGCTTTTCCGATTGGCGCGATTCTCGTCGCGATCGCTGTCTCGAACCGGCAACCCGTTGCGTTGATCCTGGATCCATTCAGGCCGGACAATCCGGCGCTTTCGATCGAATTGCCCTTCTATCTCTATCTTCTTGGCGCTCTCGTTGTCGGCGTCATTCTCGGCGGCGTGGCTGCGTGGATGGGTCAGAGCCGCTGGCGTCAGACGGCGCGCGCGCAAGGTCAGCGTGCGGCGCGTTGGCAAGCCGAGGCGGACCGCTTGACGCGCGAGCGCGAAGCAAGCGCGACGGCAAACGCCGCGACGAGGAATGATCTCGCCATCGCCAGCCACTGATGCCGCGGATGCAACGATGACGTTCGATCCGCTGACAGTGTTCGGCCTCGTGGCCGTGTCGCTCATGTTGTTGTTCTACGCGTTCGAGGATAACAGTCCCTGGTGCATTCTGGGTTTTGCAATCGCCTGCGCGATGGGCTCCATTTATGGCTTCCTGCAGGGTGCCTGGCCGTTCGGGCTGGTCGAAGGCGTATGGACGTTCATTGCATTGAAGCGTTGGCAGAACCGTCGCTTGGCCGGCCGGCCGATTGCGTGACGTTCTATTCATGACAACCAAAGCCAAGATTTGCGGGATCAAGACGTCCGAGGCGTTGGATGCGGCCATCGCGGGCGGCGCCGATTACGTCGGGCTTGTGTTTTGCGCCACGAGCCCGCGGCATCTCGAAGTCGCCGAGGCGCGGAGCCTTGCCGACCGAGCGCGGGGCAAGGCCGCTATCGTTGTTCTGACGGTCGATGCGGAGGATGGCGCGCTCGACGAACTTTCGCGGGAAATCGCGCCGGACTTCGTTCAGCTTCATGGAAGCGAGACGCCCGAGCGCGCCGCTGAAATCAAACGCAGGCTGGGTCTGCCGGTCATCAAAGCCATTCCCGTCCGGACGGCAGAGGATGCGGCGGCTCAAAGCGCGTATGCCGGCATTGCGGATTTGATCCTCTTTGATGCCAAGCCTCCCGCTGGAGCGACGCGCCCCGGCGGACACGGGCAGACGTTCGACTGGACGGTCCTTCAGGATGTCGCGACGGGAACGCCGTTCATGCTTTCGGGCGGTCTCAGCCCTGAGAATGTTGCCGCGGCCATTCGCGTGACGCATCCAACCGTGGTGGACGTTTCGTCGGGTGTTGAAAGCGCGCCGGGCGTCAAGGACGCCGAACTGATCCGGCGCTTTCTTCAGGCGGTAAAGACGGCTAATCAGAGCGGATAATTC
>JAICLG010000043.1 GCA_025927515.1 Hyphomicrobium sp. | reverse complement strand
CAGAGCGACCGTGCAGCTTTGGTGCAATTCTATGGCTCGCGCATGGGAGCGACGTTGTGGGTCGACAAGAACGGCTACACTTCCGACGCCAAGAATTTGATGGCAACCTTGAAGGCTGCCGACACCTGGGGCTTGAACTCCAAGGACTACAAAATTCCCGAGCTGAAGCGGGACCCGAGCGGAGAGTATAGCCTCGACGATCTGACCGAGGCTGAGACGCGCCTTTCGCTCGATGCCCTTCAGTATGCGCGCGATGCCCGTGGCGGCCGAATTCCCGATCCGACCCAGCAGCTCTCTGGCTATCTCGATCGCAAGCCGCAACTTCTCGATCCCAGGATCGTCATCGATGCGTTGAGCAAGGCCACGGATAAGGGTGCTTATCTGACGTCGCTGCAACCGAAGAACGAGCAGTTCACCCTGCTGCGGAAAAAATTGCTTGCTCTCCGATCCGGTGCGGACGGCGACAAGATCAAGATTCCGAATGGACCTCTTTTGAGGCCCGGCAACAGCAATTCGCAGATCGCGCTGATACGAAAAGTCCTCGATGTACCGGCGCCGACCGTCAAGGCTGATGGAAAGCCGGCGGACGCCAACTATTACGACGACGCCCTGGCGCGCGCCGTCAAAGCGTTCAAGGAAAAGAACGGCATTTCGCCCGTAACTACGTCGATCACGACAGCGCTTCGCCGCGCCTTGAACGGCAATGACATCAGTGAAGCGAAGCTGCTCGCAAATATGGAAGAGTGGCGCTGGATGCCGGATGACCTCGGCAATTTCTACGTCCTGGTCAATGTTCCGGAATTCAAGGTTCGCGTCGTGAAAGACGGTGAGATCGTTTACGAGGAGCGCATCGTCACCGGCAGCGTCAACCGTCAAACGCCGATCTTTTCCGATCTCATGCGCACGATCGTCTTTCAGCCGCGCTGGAACGTGCCGGATTCCATCAAGATCAAGGAGCTGTTGCCCGGTTTGAGGGACGGCGGAAATCCGCTGCGTCGGCAGGGCCTCGTGATGGAGCGCAACGGCCGCCGCGTCGATGCGCAGAGCATCAACTGGTATCGGGCCGATATCCGCTACTACAGCGTCTATCAGCCACCGGGCGGCGGCAATGCGCTCGGCGTCGTGAAGTTCCTGTTCCCGAATTCACACGCAGTTTATCTGCACGACACGCCGAGCAAGAGCCTGTTCAACGCCAGCGTCCGGGCGTTCAGTCATGGCTGTATGCGGGTGCGCAATCCCGTAACGATGGCTGAGATCATTCTCGATCATGACAAGGGTTGGGATAAGGCCAAGGTCGATAATCTCGTGACCAAGGGCCCGGAAGAAAACGCGATCCAGCTCGATCATCCGATCCCGGTCTACATCACGTACTTCACGGCCCGCGCCAACAAGGACGGCGATGTCGAAAGCTTCAACGACATCTACGGCCATGAGAAACGCATCACCCTTGCGCTGGAGGGCCGGTGGAACGAGATCGATCGCACGACCGAGCCGAAGGTGACGCCCGACGATGTCGGCTTCGATGAAGACGCCGATAGCCGCAGGCGCGACTATCGCGACTATGACGACGATGATTGGTTCGGTGTGAGCGACGACCGCGACAGGCGCCGGCGCGACAGGCACTACGACGGTGGCCTCAACCACTTCTTCCGGCAGGTCCTGGGAGGCTACTAAGAGGCAGCCCCGTATTGAAAAAGCCAATGAAAGCCGGTCCGGGTTCACTCGGGCCGGCTTTGCTTTTTTGATGCTTTTGAGCCTTCCCGCCCTTTTATCGCCCCTTCCGTAGAGTTAGGTGCCGCACGCTTGGTTACTGCGTCTTAAGGGTTCGGGGGTTAACCAGTTAAGCCGGGCATTTTCGGCCCCAGTCGGGCTCGGGGACTCTTGCGTTGGACGGGGGAATTTCGTGGTGCTTCGCCGCTCGGGCGTCATTTTTGGAGTCATTGCGCTCGCATCAGCGCTTTGCCTGCACGCCGATAATATTACGGCGCAGAGCAAGCCGAACGAACGCACGATCTCCTTTTATCACATCCACACGCACGAACGTCTGACGGTCGTCTACAAGCGGAATGGCAAGTACATTCCCGAGGCGATGAAGAAGATCAACTGGATCATGCGCGACTGGCGCAAGAACGAAGTGAAGGAAATCGCGCCCGCTACGATCGACCTTGCCTGGGAGATGCACGAGGAACTCGGCTCCAAAGAACCCATCAACATCATCTGCGGCTTTCGCTCGGCAGGCACGAACGAAATGCTACGCCGAACGGTTGGCGGCCAGGCGAAATTCAGCCAGCACATCACCGGCAAGGCCATCGACATCACATTCCCAGACGTGCCGCTGAAGAGAATGCGCTATTCGGCGCTGATCCGCGAGCGCGGCGGCGTGGGATATTACCCGACTTCGGGCATCCCATTCGTACACGTCGATACCGGACGCGTCAGAATGTGGCCGCGCATGCCGCGCATGGAGCTGGCGCTGCTTTTTCCGAACGGCCACTCGAAATACATTCCTGCTGATGGCAGGCCGATTACGCCTGTGGACGTCAAAATTGCGCAAAGCAAATTCCACGCTCTGGCAACGCAGGTCGCTCAGTTCTTCCACGATCGGGTAATTCCGGGTTCGTCGCGGACCTTGGTCGCGTCGGCCCAGCTTGGAACTGGCAAATCGCGATTGTCCGTCGTTGCATCGCTCGGCAATGGGTCGACACGCCAGAATGTCGAGCTTGCAAGCGAGCCCGATAATCCGGTGAGTGATCCGAAGCCCTTTGCGTCGGCCCGCCTCGCTTCATACACGCCTGGCGATGGCCCGCGTCTGCTCTCGGCGCCGCGGGTTATCGATCGCGGCTCTCGCTTCACGGCGACACCCTCCAGCGACGATCGCAACAAGCTCGATGCGCTGATCGCCACGGCTGCGTCGGCGCCACTGCCTGAACTGGTCTCCGGACCGAAACTCGCCGTGCGACCGCGAAAAGCACTCGCCGCAGTTGCTTTGGCCGAAACCGGTCAACCGCGCCCGCAAAGAACGGCGCGCGTCGCAAGTCTTGATCCTTCGCTCGCCGCCGACGTCTCGGATATGAGCCCGAACAGCCTCGGCAACGGGTGGGCGGAGGCTCCGGCCTTCGACGAGGATCATCCCGAGGAACTTGCCTACAGGCCGTTTCCGCTGGCGCCGCTGATGACCGATAACGCCGCCCTGCGCGACGCACCGTTGGTCGCTTTGCAAAGCCCTGACGTGGCGGCAACGCTTGATGCGCTCGGCGATGACGGCAGCATCGCGCCGATGAAGTTCCGCCCTGGCAAACAAGTCGCCGAAGAGATGTGGGCGGAGCAATTTCAGGGCAAAGCCGTCCATATCGACGCTCTGATGGAGCTCGATGGCAAGACCGCGGCGCCGACGGCGATCACCGACCGTCCCGTCCGCACAAGCTCCCGCTGAGATTTTCCAAACTCTTATGCCTGCGTCGCGGCCACGCCGCGTTTCAGCGACATCTGCGCAGCTTGCGAAATAAGCTTGGCGAGAGCCTTGAAGTCGTCACGCCGCGGGCTCGAACGCCGCCAAGCGAGCCCAATAGCGCGCGACGGCTCGGGATCGACGAAACGGATCACCTTAATCTCACGACTGCGGGCTTCGACACCGACGCAAATTTCCGGCAACAGCGTAATGCCAAGGCCTGCCGCCACCATCTCCACGATCGTCGAAAGGCTCGACGCCCCGAACGTGTTGACGTCATCGACCTGCTGCAGGCTGCAATACGTCAACGCCTGATCCCTGAGGCAATGGCCCTCCTCGAGCAGCAACAGGCGATCGCCTTCGAGCATGTCTCGGGTAGCCCGGACGCGTCCGGAAAGCTTTTTGCCTTTCGGCACCGCCAGCAAGAAGCGATCGTCGAAGATCGACAGCGTTTCGACGTCGGCGTTCTTGATCGGAAGCGCGAGCAGCAGGACGTCGAGTTTGCCTTCGACGAGTTCGTCGGTCAGCATCTGCGTCTGCGTTTCGCGAACGTAGAGTTCGACGTCGGGATACTTCTCCTTGAGCAGCGGCAGCAGAGGCGGAAGCAAATAAGGAGCGACCGAGGGAATGACGCCGAGCCGCAAAGTGCCGGAGAGGATGCCGCCGGCGTGCTGCGCGTAGTCGACGAGGTTTCGCACGTCATTCAGCAGCCGCTGCGCGCGAATGGCGATCTCCTCGCCCTTGGGCGTCAGCTTCACGCCGCTCCGGGTGCGTTCGACGAGCGCAATTCCAAGCGAAGCTTCAAGGTCCTGGATCTGCATGGACAGCGCGGGCTGGGTGACGGCGCATGCGTCCGCTGCCCGTCCGAAATGCTGTTCCCGGGCGAGCGCATCGAAGTAGCGCAATTGCTTCAGAGTAACGTGTATCATCAGTACATCTAATGTCTGAGGCAAGAAATGACGATTTGTTCTTATCTCACCAGCGCACTAACTTGCCAACTATCAGATACGCACGGACGTCATCACGTTTCCGCGCGCATCCGCGGGTAGGCAGCCGCAAGGCTGTCGTCAGCGCCGCTTGACCCCAGCGCCGAATGGGGAAGAGCGGCGCTGCTTCTGCCTCGATCTTTTCCAACCCCATCGAAACTGCTCCCTAAAACGGCCGAACCGCGACGGCGGATGCCGCGCGGTTCGTATATCAGCTGAATTTAATGTTCAGCGGGGTCCGGGAGTGGAAGCAGTCGCCTTCCGCCGCCGCGACCTACTCAGCCGCAATCATGGCATCAACAACATGAGCCGATGGCGGCTCATCGAGCATGCCGAGCGCATGCATGTAAACTTCGAGGATGCTTTCTTCTTCCTGGCGCTCTTGGTTCGACTTCTTGCGCAGTCGCACGATCTGGCGAAGGGCCTTGACGTCGAAGCCGACGGCCTTCGCTTCCGTATATTTGTCGCGAATGTCGCTCGCGAGCTGCTTCTTTTCCTCTTCCAGGCGTTCGATTTGCTCGACGAACTGGCGCAATTGGTTCTGTGCCGATGCCTGAAGCGTACTCATGGCGGATCCTTGCTGAATTTCAACGTTCGGCGACGCTACCGGTGGTGAGTGGTCACAGCAAGGTAGAGTGGGCTGCAATCCCAAGGGATATGTACGACGAATGGCTTGACGTTACCTATGCCACACGCCGACTCACCCATGTCGTCGGTTTAGGTGTCGAGGAAATAGGTCCCATTCATTCGTCATCACCGCGGAGCCCAGGCCTGCTCTCCCCGCTGCTTGGACAGATCTCCGCCGCGGGGGATGACGGGATGGGCTGGGATGGCAGAGCTTTGTCATCCCGGCGCCGGCCGGGATTCAGGCAAGCTTCGAGGAGCCGTCATTGAGCGGCCAGCAAACCTTGGAGAAGGCGCCATGACTTCCCGAAAAGGCGCGGTCTTAACCCGGGGCCGTCGTCAGCAGACGGTTCACGTGACCCATCTTGCGGCCTGCGCGAATTTCCTTCTTGCCGTAGTGATGCAAAAAGGCGCCCGGCTCGGCAACGATCTCCGGCCACGTCAGAATGTCGTTGCCGATCAGATTGATCATTTCGGCGCCCGCCGCTTTGAGCTCCGTCGAGCCGAGCGGCCAGCCCGCGACCGCACGAATGTGCTGCTCGAATTGCGAGGTCAGCGCGCCGTCGATGGTCCAGTGTCCGGAGTTGTGCACGCGCGGCGCCATCTCGTTCACGAACAGCCGGTCGCGGTCATTCTCAGGCACGACGAAAAACTCGATCGCGAATACGCCGACATAATCGAGGCGCTCCGCAATCTCCCGCGCGATGGCAATCGCTTCGTCCGCCACATCCGGTGCAAGCCGCGCCGGAGCGACCGACCGATGCAGGATATGATTGCGATGTTCGTTCTCGGTCACGTCATAGGCCGAGAACGCCCCGTCGAGCGCGCGCGCGGCGATAACCGAAACTTCGGCGCGGAAGTCCACAAAAGATTCGAGGATCGACGGCGCATCGCGCATTGCAGCCCACGCATCCTTGGCACCCTTGCGATCGAGAAGCTTGGCTTGGCCTTTGCCGTCATATCCGAAGCGGCGCGTCTTCAGAATGGAGGGAACGGCGAAGCCACCCGCGAGCGCGGCCTCAAGCGCGCCGAAATCATCGATGGCCGCGAATTCCGCGGTCATCGCGCCGAGATCGCGCGCCAGCGTTTTCTCGTTGAGGCGGTCCTGTGCACACGCAAGCGCTTTGGCGCCGGGCCGCACCGGAACCTGCTTCGATAAAAATTCGACGGTCCTGGTGGGGATGTTCTCGAACTCGTACGTCGCGACGTCGATAGCCTCGGCGAACGCCGCGAGCTGTGTTTGATCTTCATATGCCGCGACCGTATGCGCAGCGGCGACCTCGAAAGCCGGGCTGTCCGCATCGGGTGCGTAGATGTGCGATCTGAAGCCGAGACGAGCCGCAGCCATCGCAAGCATGCGGCCAAGCTGTCCGCCGCCTAGAATGCCGATGGTAGAGCCAGGAGGAAGTGTGGTCATTGCGTTTCGTATCATCCCTGCGCAGGCGTTTCGGCGACTTCAGACGTGTGCCGCTTACGCCAGCCATCGAGCCGTTCGGCGAGCGCCGAGTCGGCCAAAGCCAGAATCTGCGCCGCGAGCAGTCCGGCGTTCTTCGCGCCCGCTTCCCCGATGGCAAGCGTCCCGACCGGCACGCCCGCAGGCATTTGCACGATGGAGTAAAGGCTGTCCTGACCCTTGAGCGCCTTGGTCTCGACGGGAACGCCCAGCACGGGCAGCGTCGTCATAGATGCCGTCATGCCCGGAAGATGCGCCGCGCCGCCCGCTCCCGCGATGATGACTTTGAGGCCGCTCGCCTTAGCGCCCTTGGCAAAGGAATAAAGCCGCTCGGGCGTGCGATGCGCCGAAACGATCTTCGTCTCAAACGCCACGCCGAGTTCCGTCAGAACGTCGGCGGCGTGTTTCATCGTCGGCCAGTCCGACTGGCTGCCCATGATGATGCCGACGAGCGGCTTGGCTTTGCTCATAGGTCCCTGCCCATGACGTGACGTCCTTAGATGCGCCAGCAACGATGTTCGTTACTATACGCATGTGATGTAACGAAAACCGTAAGCGGGGGAAACCGCGTGGGTACAGGAGCTAAGCCGTATTTACAAGGATTTTCCCTTTGCCCGGCTTTGGAGAGAGAAGGTGGTTTTTTCCACGTCCTTGTGGCGCATGACCAGACACGGCGCCGGACACCAGGGACTATACTGCGACGACAATATCGTCACCCCGACCTAGGTCGGGGTCCAGACAAACCGGCAAGCAATGGCTCGTCGAAGCTTGCCCCGATCCCGGCCTTCGCGGAATGACGATTATAACTGGCTTGCAGCCCCGTCAGGTCTGAGAAACGGCCTGTGTAGCAACCGACGCCGCGCCGGCGAGACGCAGCACCGTTTCGAGCGTGTCGGCTTCGGCCGCAGGCTTGTCCCAGCGAATGCGGTGGATACGCGGAAACCGCATCGCGACACCTGATTTATGACGCGTCGAAGACTGCACGGCGTCGAAGGCGACTTCGAGCACGATACCCGGCTCGACGGCGCGCACCGGCCCAAACGTCTCTGTCGTGTTGTTCCGGATCCAGCGGTCGAGCTGCAACAACTCTTCGTCGGTAAAGCCCGAATAAGCTTTACCGACCGGCACGAGTTGCCGCTCGCCACTTTCATCGTCGCGCCAGACGCCGAAC
Source organism: Hyphomicrobium sp. (assembly GCA_025927515.1). GTDB lineage: Bacteria > Pseudomonadota > Alphaproteobacteria > Rhizobiales > Hyphomicrobiaceae > Hyphomicrobium_B. The sequence continues at coordinate 6,886 of JAICLG010000043.1, read as the reverse complement.
GTATAATCGGAATAATAGGACGAACGCTTCCCCGAGCCGCGCTGCGCGTACATCAGCACGCAATCGAGCGTCAGCGCCGCGCGCTTCCACTTGAACCACTGACCTTTGATGCGCCCGGCCTGATAAGCACTGTCGCGGCGCTTCAGCATCAAGCCTTCGATGCCTTCTGCCCGCGCAGAAGACCAGAGCGCGTTGAGTTCTTCGAATGTCGTGAATGCGACCAGGGGCGAGACATCGGTCAGTCGCGGATGATGCCGTGCATGCCAAGTTTCGAGCCGCGCGCGGCGCACGCTGAACGGCAGTGTACGCAAATCCTCGTGCCCATCGAACAAGAGATCGTAAAGCCGGACATGCGGCGGGTATGCCGTCATCATCTTCGGCGTGACGGTCTTCCTGTTGAGGCGCTGCTGCAAGTCGTTGAACGGCGCGATTTCGCCGTCGCGCATCACCAGCAATTCTCCGTCGACGACGCAATCGTGCCCGAGAAAAGCGCTGCGAATTTCCGGAAAGGCCCCGGAAATATCGTCACCCTGGCGAGAGAACATGCGGACCTCGCCGCCGCGCGCTACGATCTGCACGCGAATGCCGTCCCATTTCCATTCGGCAACGAAATCCTCGGGCATCAGCTTGGGCCAGTCTTCGTCCTCAATCGGATGCGCCAGCATGACGGGCCGGAATACGGGCTTTGCTCCCGGATCGGGACGGTCCGCTTTGCCGTCGAGCCAAGCGAAAAGATCGAGATAGGGTGGTTCGAGCGCGTGCCAGATTTCCTCGATCTCGGAGACGTCGCGGCCGTAGCTCTCCGCAAGAGCCGTACGCGCAAGCCGAGCCGACACGCCGACGCGGGGTGCTCCGCCGAGCAGCTTCAATAACGCCCAGCGGCCCGAGGCATCGAGCCGGTCGAGAAACCAGCCGAGGCGTTCCGTCCGTTCCGCCGTCGTGCCGGTCGACATCTCGCTGATGACGTGACCCAGCGAGAGGTACGCTGGCTCGTCTCTTTCCTCGAAGCGCTTGTCGTCGGATGCTGCATGGACGCCAGCAGCCACCGCCCTCTTTTCCCCTACACCTTGCGGGGAGGGGCTAGGGGTGGGGTTAAGATCAAGCGACAATTGCAGCGATTTTTCGCGCGCATCCTCACCCCGCCCCCGACCCCTCCCCGTCAAGGGGAGGGGAGAAGTGGCGGCAGCGTCGAGCGATGACTGGCGTAAAGCCTGATGGCTCGGACGCGATGGATGATGAGCCTGCGCGCTCTCCCTCTCCCCGCTCGCAAGGAGAGGGTCGGGGTGAGGGGCGGCAATAGAATCGGAGGAAGCTTCCCCCAATTCCCCTCCCCCTTGCGGGGAGGAGTCAGGGGTGGGGGCAAGAGACGCGGTGGGGGTAACCGCCTGATCCGGCCACAGCAGCGAAACGGTCTCTGCCGTGTCGCCGACGTAATCCCGCGACAGCCGGTAGAGAACCGGATCGATGAACCGGCTGACGAGATCCGTCAGCATGCGCCGCAAGGGCAGACGGATCGGCACGCCGTCCGTCAGCGCCGCCAAAGCCCAGCCGCGGTCCGGGTCTGGCGCCGTGCGGAAGTATCGGCCGAGCAAAGCGACCTTGCGATTGCGGCTTTGCGTATAAACGAGACAATCGAGCAGACGGGCGAAGGCGCGCATGACTATTCCGCCTCCTCTTCGCGCCCGACGAGAGCAAGCGCACGCGCTTTGCGCCCGAGTGTCGATAAATAATAGACAAGCGCGTCTTCGCGACCGTGCGTGACCCAGATCTCTTCCGCGCCGACCTCCGTTACGGTCGCGATCAGCTCCGGCCAATCGACGTGATCGGAAACGACAAGCGGCAGCTCGACGCCGTGCTGGCGCGCTCGGCCGCGTACGCGCATCCAACCGCTGGCAAATGCGTTGACGGGATCGCCGAAGCGGCGCGACCAGCGATCGCCGAGTGCCGATGGCGGACACATGACGATGCCGCCGCGCAGCGATTTGGCGCCACTGTCCGTCGCCGGGCGAAGTTCGCCGAGTTCGACACCGAGCCGCTGATAAAGCTCTGTCAACGCGATGACCGCGCCGTGCAGATAGATCGGCTCGTCGTATCCCGCGTCACGGATGACGCGGATCATCCGCTGGCATTTGCCGAGATTGTACGCGCCGATCAGATGCGTGCGATCCGGTTCCGCGGCCATCGAGCCCAGAAGCTTTTCGACTTCGTGCTCCGCTTTCTCGTGCCGGAAGACAGGCAGCGCAAACGTCGCTTCGGTCACGAAGACATCGCACGGAACGAGTTCGAAGGGGACGCACGTCGGATCGAACGCCCGTTTGTAGTCGCCCGAGATGACCGCGCGCTTTCCGGCCCATTCCAGGACGACCTGCGCCGAGCCGAGGATGTGCCCCGCGGGCGCCAGACGAACGCTGACGCCATTGATCGAAATCGGCGCGCCGAGAGCTTGCGGTTCGAAGGCTCCAGCGCAGTTTTCGCCGTAGCGCACCTTCATGATTTCGATGGTCTCGCGCGTCGCGAGAACCGCGCCGTGGCCGGAGCGCGCGTGGTCGCTATGTCCGTGCGTGATGATGGCGCGATCGACCGACCGATGCGGATCGATGTAAAAGCCGCCCGGCTCGCAATAGAGACCGGCGTCCCTCGGATAGAGCCAGGTATCGACGGCGGGAGAAACCGAATTCATACGTCACTAACGCATCAGGCTGCGATACGCCTCGCCGCCGGATGCCGCTCAGGCGATGATGTCGGGAAGCAGCTTATCTTCGACTTGGGTAATACGGTCTTTAATCGCGAGTTTTTTCTTCTTCAGTCGCTTGACTAGAAGTTGGTCTGCCAAAGGGTTGTCTTCAAGGGCTACGATCTCGCAGTCGAGCTTTCGGTGCTCGGCCCGCAAGTTTACCAGCTCTTCCCTGAGCTCGCGTTCGTCGCGTCGCTCCATAGCAAATGCCCTACCCCCGCCCAGTCGCTCGCAGCGTTTTGGGCGATTGGCCTTGATCTGGCAACAGCCAAAAGCGACATGCCGCAGGATGACAATAATTGCATGAAATTATTTCATCATTTTTCACACCGCCGGCCAAAGGGTCGCGATGCAATGAACATCAAATGTGATGAAGTCGGTCGTGGAGGCGTTGGACAACCCGCTTAACGTGTGGCAGCATTCCCATATCTGCAATCTCTTTTGGAGGCGAATGATGGCGATTATGGCTCATCTTGCAGAACTCGCGGAAAAGCACCGGGCCCTTGAAGAGCGGATCGATCAAGTGGTCGCGCGTCCCAGTTCGGACGACATCGAGATCCGGCGATTGAAGCAAGAGAAGTTGAAGCTGAAAGACGAGATGGAACGGCTGAGGCGCGAAACGCGCCACTGATCCGGCAGAGAAGAACAATAAGCCAGATTCAAGGCCCTGCTCGCGGAGCGATTGAGCCCGCTGAGCGGGGTTTTTTATATTTTGAGTTATGAAGTGCACGTTGTTTTTCAATTTCAGTGCTTGGCGAAGCCGATGCCAAGTCCCATGTCTCATCTGTTAGCACATGCAGCATTCACCGTGCGTTAAGCTGCAAAGTCCGAGTTTCTTGGAAAGCGGCAGGCAACGGAGAAAGACGTGGCGCAGGGAAACACAAGCGAAGCGCTGGTTCATCAGGATGAAGCGTCGGTTCTCGAAATCGTCCGCATCTTCGATGCGCCGAGGATGCTCGTCTATCGAATGTGGTCGACGCCCGATCATCTGAGAAAGTGGTCGGCGCCGAAGGATTACACGATCCCCGCAGCCCGGACCGACTTCCGCGAAGGCGGCAGTTGGCACGCCCGCATGATCTCGACGGACGGCGAAGATCATCGCGTGCAGGGGACGTATCGCGAGATCGTCGAAGGCCAGCGCATCGTCCTGACGCACGCGTGGCTCGGTGCAGCCGGAAAGCCGGAATCGGAAACGCTCATAACGGTCGTCTTCGAAGACTACGGCCAGAAGACGAAAATGACGTTCCTCCAGGAGGGCTTCGGCTCGGCGGAAGCGCGCGAAGGCATGGCCACCGGCTGGAACGAATGCTTCGATCTTCTCGGCGCGCACCTCGAGCACTTCGCCGGGCCCGCCTGAACGGCTAAGCTTCGACTCGCGCACCCTGAAAGGGAGCATAGGCATGTCCACCAAGGCTGAGGTCGCGACGGCATCGATAGGCCGCGAGATCGTCGTGACCCGCCTTATAGCGGCTCCGCCCGAACGGATATTCGAAGCTTTCAAGGATCCTGACCATATCAGCCAGTGGTGGGGGCCGAACGGATTCTCGACGACGACGCACGAGATGGATGTCCGCCCCGGCGGGCAATGGCTTTTTACGATGCACGGGCCGGACGGCACCGATTATAAAAACCGTGTTCGTTACACTGAGGTCAAAGCTCCCGAACGTCTCGCCTACGATCACGACGGCGGCGATGGCGAGCATCATTTCAAGGCCATCATCACTTTCGTTCACGAAGCAAGCAAGACGCGCGTAACGCTACGGCTGATGTGCGCGACGAACGAACAGCGTGAATTCATGGTCAAGTTCGGCGCCATCGAAGGCGGCGTGCAAACGTTGAGCCGGCTCGACGGCTATTTGTGCGGCGGGTGACGAGAAAAGATCCTTTGCTCGGTTAGAGGAGAGACGTGATGTTCGTTGCGACGGACAAATCGGTGGTCGAGCCGTTCGTCATTTCGCGCGAGTTCGATGCGCCGCGCGTATTACTTTTCAAAGCTTTCACCGAAGTCGAACGCCTGAAGCACTGGTGGGGACCCAAGGGCTTCAAGGTCATCGCCTCGGAAATGGATCTCCGCCCCGGCGGAATGTATCACTACGGGCTCCAGGCACGAGACGGCAGCTCGATGTGGGGCCGGTTTCTCTACCTTGAGATCGGAGCGCCGGAGCGCATCGTCCTCATCAATTCGTTTTCGGATGAAAAAGGTGGGCTGACCCGCCATCCTCTGCAGAAAGAGTGGCCGCTCGAATTGCTGTCGACGTTCTCGTTTGAAGACGTCGGATCGGAGCGCACGAAAGTCACGATCGTTTGGGAGCCGATCAACGCAAGCGAGGCCGAGCAATACGCGTTCGACATCAACCGCGAGAGCATGACCCAAGGCTGGACTGGCACCTTCGATCGGCTGGAACATTATCTTGCCGATTCCAAATCTCACGCCGCAACCGGGTGAAGCCCTCCCAAAAGAAGCCTTGCCGAATGGCCCCAAATTCCCATCCCCTCAGGGGAGAGGCGAGGGGTGGATGACGGTGTGGTTTGCGGTGTTCCCTCTCCCGATTCCCTTCAATGGGGGGTGAGGGGCTGCAACACACACCGATCGTGAGTCCGCCCCTTTCCCCGACCCTCTCTCGGCGAGCGGCGCGGGGGAGGATGATCCTCCGCCTGCACCGGGATTACGTCCTTTCGGCAATCGACTTTACTTGGAGCGGCGCGCGAACGAGACGCCGTAGGCCGGCGATCGTATCGCGAAGATCTTGTCGTTCTCCGGGCCCTCGATACCGTCGACGACGTTGGTCGGATCGAAGATGCCGGCATCGCACGTCTTGTCGTCCTCAAGGCCGGTGATCGAGAGCCTGCCGAGAGTCACGGACTTGCGTTTGTCCTCGGGCCAGAACGCGGTCGGATCGTCGAGCGGATCGCCGGGCTCGCCAAGAATGGCCGTCAGCGTGAACTTCGCCGGTCCTTTCGCCAGCCGCTCCTTGAGTTCCGGGCGGTAGAAGTCCGGATCTTTCGCCTTCGCCTCGGCATCGGACAGGCCAGCCTCGCCGCCAACCGGCAACGCCTTGTACTTGAAGATCTGCTTCTTCCCTTCCGCATTCGTGAACGTGAATGCGTGGATACCCCAGTAGTTCACCGTCGCGAAGCTCGCGGGCACGGGCCTCGCGTTAAGCCACTCGGCCTGTCTCGTCGTGTTGGGATTGGCTTTGAAGAAGGCGGCGATCTTATCCTTGTCCTTGGTTTCGACGGTTTTCAGCAACGCAAGAAATTGGTCTGGATCGCGGGCATTGAAGACCGGCGCAGAAATCATCACGAGATCGGTTGTGCTGCCGTTGCCGATATCGAAATGCAGGGCCATGCCGCGCACGTTGTCTTTCTGTGCGTTCGACGCGTTGGGATCACCGCCCCCCATGGAGAAGCGTCCGATCACTCCGACCGGCGTTTTCGAATTGAAGTGGGGAGCCTTTGTCAGGCTTGCAGCCTCAGCCGTCGGCATGAAGCTCCCTTTGACGCAGACACCGTGCGTGTGCGCCGCGCGTTGGCCAGCATGCTTGCCGAATACGGCGTTCAGAGCATTGACGAGACTCTCGGCATCCGCCTCCGCATGAGCAGAGGTAACCGGCGGAATTGACAAAGCTGCGACGAGAATCGCGGCTGGGATGAGCCGTTTCACGACCATTGGAGAGATCCTTCGAATACGGGGTGCTCAATATTGCGAGTGGGTGGAGGGTGAAGACCGAAGATATAGCGCCCTTCGAACTGTACCGTTCAATTGTTACAATTCGACGTGTCGTGATGCATACGAGGTATTCCTCCACGGCAAGCCAAACCAATGCGCTATCTGAAGGTAAAGCTCTCTGGGAATGCACTTGTTTAAGCGGCGTCCCGCGGCCATTCGGGAAACGGATCCCGAAGCATCTTCCAGTCCCTCGTATTGAGGACCCCATCAGACGGTAAGCGCAACAAGCACGCATTTAGCTCCGTCGTGATCTTCGTCTGTCCATCTCCCGCGTGCCGATGAATACGATTTCCTGACGGCGATCGCCCCAGGTCTTGTGCCATCCCTTATTGATGCGATCGAGCAGGCGCTCGTCGTCGGGCCAGGTCTTCTTCGGCACCGCGGCCCACCAGTATCCGATTGCCTCGTGTTGGACGAGCGCT
>JAICLG010000272.1 GCA_025927515.1 Hyphomicrobium sp. | reverse complement strand
CGAGTTCATGAAGGCGTCGGGCAGGATGCGCGAACCGGGTACTTTGGCCTGCAATCCGCCGAGCGACTCGCGCGAGAACGCGATGGCGTCCACTGCGCCCTCGCTCAGTGCGGCGACTGCCTTCTCGGCTGTATCGAACGGGATGTGCGAGGCCAACGGCGCCGATTTGGAGGACGCACGCAACGTCGCAGTATTGGCGACCGCGCCGACACGGACCCCGGCGGCGTTGACATCCGCCACTTTGGCCAACGGCTTTCCAGGGCCGATCAGGTAGGTGCTTTGCAGGACGTGAAAGGCGCTACCGAAGTCGACGAACTTCTTGCGCTCTTCATCGACGGGCATGAATGCCACATCCCATTCGCCGCGCGCCGCCGCATTTTGCACCTCGCCTGAGCCGGTATAGATGACGAGTTCCGCGGCCACATCGAGCTTCCGGGCGAGCGCCTCGCCGAGGAGGACTGCGACGCCGCGATAGCCCGCGCCATCCCTGATTGCGAATTGAGCCGAAGGGGACGGCGCAATAGCGATTGCCACACGAAGCTTTCCGGTCGGAAAGAGCTGGCGTGCAAGATCGGCACGGTCAACGGCCATTGAGTTGTTCTCCCACTGCGGATTGACGTGGAGTCTTTGCCGACGCGGTCGCAATGCCCGCGCCGCTCAAGAGAGCCATCAACTCTCCAGGCGCCGCCGGCTGCGTATTGCCGCGCCAGGCGACGTGCTGATCCGGCCGCACGAGCGTGAGCTTGTGCGAATATAACGAACGTGCCTCCGGCGTGGCGATATCCAGCACGGACAGCGGAATGTTGCGGGCAGCGGCGGCCTCAACGAGCCCGGATGCGTCCACGGTCGGGTCGAGCCGGAGCAAGGTATAATAAGGTCCGAGCACGTCATAGAGCGAGCTGTGATTCGGAAGCCAGAAATGCGGGGCCCGGCAACCGGGCACGGTGGACGATGTGAATTCATACATCGTGTATGCGGGCGGCCGCTCGTCGTCATAAGCGATGATCGGTGACTCGCTGTAGAAGTATCCGAAATTCAGCCCGGCGGCACATTGTTGCTGAAGCTCGAGGTCGTGAACTTCCTTGCCGATCCTGCTGCGTATCGCCTCGCCTTCAGGCCCTGCATCCTCGATTCCATCCGGAACGTCGCGCCGTTGCTGCCGGAGCTTGAGTGCGACTTCGGTGATGATGCGCGAGGTTTGATCGGTGATGGGCTGTCGTTCCGCTTCATAGGCGGACAGGATATCCGGATGAGCCCAGCCTTCGAGGACTGCGGCAAGCATCCAGGCGAGGTTTGCGGCGTCGGCAATGCCGGCGTTCATGCCGTAACCGGCAGCCGGGATCCAGATGTGGCCGGCATCACCGCAAATCATCACGCGCCGATCGCGGAACTTGTCCGCGACCATGCGTCGTCCCATCCAGTCTTCCTGCGTGATTACTTCATACTCGAATTCCGGCCCTACTCCGATGATCTGGCGGATAGCCCAATCGCGATCGATTTCGTCACTGGCTTCACCGTTGTACAGGAAATTATGAACGTTCCAGGTCTCCTTGCCGTCGATCGCGATCACGATGCCGCAGCGGCGCGTGTTGAAGGAGAAGTACATCCAGGCCAGCCGGTCCTTCAGTATGTCGAACAATCTCGGCGCGCGGATATAACTCGATTGCACACCCTGAATTTCAGGCGCGCCGAGGAATTGTGCGCCGATCATCTTGCGGACCGAGGACTTGGCGCCGTCGCATCCCACGAGATATTGACAGGCAATCGACACCGGCTTGCCGCTGTCGAGGTCGATGGCACTCGCAACGACGCCATTCGTATCCTGCGTGAAGTCTTGAAATGACGTCCGATTGAGAATCCTGATGCGCGACTGCGACGCGGCGTATTCAAACAGGGCCGGCTCGAAGAAAATCTGGTTGATGCGGTGCGACGGCTCCGGCGTCGGCCATGACGAATCCAGGGCCGTGGCCCCGGCCAGCCGAGCCCCGCGCGACGGAAACCGCAATCGAGACAGCTCGATGCCCGTTAATGTCGTGCACGAAGCGACATCGATCGGATAATCCTCCGGCAAGCCGCGATCCCGAAGTTTGCGGGCGCAGCCCAAGCGGCGATAGACTTCCATCGAGCGCGCCGAAACTAGGTTGCACTTGACGGCGGGAGGCTCGGCCGCCGTACGGGATTCCACAACGGTCACATCGACCCCGCGCGATGCCAGGTCGATCGCAAGCGTCAACCCAACTGGACCGCCACCGACGATCAGAACACTCGTTTCAATCATCACGTCCACTTTTCTTGATTCCATGCGGCTGACACACGACGCATTATTGTTTCTGTGTCGGCATCTTCGCGTCCTTGGCGAGCTTGATGTGCGCCTGAACGTCCTTGCGGAAATAAGCGGCAACCTCGTCGAGACTCATTGGCATCGGCTCGACTCCGAGCTTGGTGAGGCTGCTTTGCACTGCCGGTGCTTTCAGCGCCGTGACGACCTCCTCGTGAAATCTCACGACGATGTCGCGCGGCGTCTTCGCCGGCAGCCACAATCCCGCCCACCAGTTGTAAGCCGAGTTGGCCAGCCCGAGCTCTTCCGTGGTCGGAATGTCCGGAAGGAGCGTCGAGCGTTTCGATGAGCTGACCGCCAGCGCCCGGAGTTGCTTACCTTTGATCAATGAAAATGCCGCCGCCGTCGGCAGGAACATGAAATCGACCCGACCGGCGACGACCTCGATCACACCGTCTTGCGCGCCGCGGAAGGGAACGTGCAAAGCCTCGAAGTTCGCGCTGATGCGTAGCCGCTCGGCGGCGAAGTGCGTGGCCGAGCCGATCCCGCCGGACGAATACGTGACGCTGCCTGGCTTAGCCTTGGCCGCGGCAATAAGATCGTTCAATGTCTTGAACCCGTGCGACGGATTGGTGACCAGCACGAAGGGTTGCAGGCCCAACGCAGCGACGGGAACGAGGTCGTCGAGCGTCGAATAAGGAAGGTTCTCGTAGAGCGCCGCCGCCGCCGGGAGCGCGCCGGTCGCCAGAACCGTAAGGCCATCCGGCGCGGCCTGCGCCACCATGTTGTTGCCGAGCGTGCCGCCCGAACCGATCCGGTTGAGTACGACAACCGATCGATCGACTTGCGTCGCAACCTGATTCATGACGATGCGCGCAATCGTATCCGCCGCGCTGCCGGCGCTGAACGGCGAGATAACTTTGATGTTTCCCTTGGGCCAGCGATCGTCGGCCGCCAAGGCTGATCGCAGCGCGATGGACAGGAAAGCCGTCGCTATGAATGTGGTGGCCTGTCTGCGTTGAATTATGCCAGCTTGCATTTGCCAGTCCCCTATCTGCAGGCGAGGCTATTGCCTCCAGGGGCCGACCTGAATTTCGAATTCAGTATAGCCCTATAGGGGATTTCGATGGCTCAAAGTCGCCCGGACTGGGAAGAACGCATCGGCCATCGGATCAAGCTTCGCGACATCCATATCCTTTCGGCTGTCGTGCGCTGGGGCAGTATGGCGAAAGCCGCGTCGCATCTCGGCATGTCGCAGCCGTCCGTCTCGGAAGCCATCGCGAGCTTGGAGCAGACCTTGCGCGTGCGCCTGCTTGAACGAAAGGCGCAAGGGGTCGAACCGACGATCTATGCCGATGTCTTCCTCAAGCGCGGCCAGGTGGCGTTTGACGAGATTCGCCAGGGAATCATGGATATCGAGTCCCTCGCCAACCCGGAGGTCGGCGAGGTGCGCATCGCCTGCCCGGAGTTCCTATCCGCCGATCTGCTGCCGCGGGCGATCAGCCGCTTCTCGCGCCGCTACCCGAAGGTCGTCTTCAACGTCGTGCATCCGGACACGATGACTCTCGACAACCATGAGCTGCAGCAGCGCAAGGTGGATATCACCTTGGCGCGGATTCCCCACACGTTCCGCGACGAGGATCTGAATGTCGAAATGCTGTTCGACGACCCGCACTGCGTTATCGCCGGAACAAACAGCCGTTGGGCGCGCCGGCGCAGCATCGCGTTGATCGAGCTGGCAGAGGAGCCATGGGTGCTGCCCCCGACTCCGGTGATCTACAATCTCGTCCAGGCGGAATTCAAAGCCCGCGGCCGCGAAATGTCGAGCGTGACGATGAACGCGTCATCGCTGCTGCTTCGCAATCAACT